>JBAUHH010000081.1:0-1828 GCA_049680165.1 Pseudolabrys sp. | reverse complement strand
CGGCCTCGCGATGCTGATCGCCTGCGGCGGCGGCATCCTCATCGGCGCGCTGGTCGGCGGGCTGGCGCTGTTGCGCAAGCTGCTGCTGCCGGTGTTCTCGAGCCTTTATGCGGTGCCGATCGTGATCCTTTATCCGATCTTCACCGCCTGGTTCGGCATCGGCTCGGAATCGAAGATCATCTTCGCCGGCGTCTACGGCTTCTTCCCGGTAATGCTGTCGACCGCGGCCGGCATCCGCACCATCGAGGAGCAATTGCTGGTGGCCGCGCGCAGCATGGGCGCGACCGTGCCGCAGCAAATCACGCGTGTGATTATTCCCGCGGCGATCCCGACCGTGCTCACGGGCCTGCGCCTCGGTGGCGCACTCACCATCATCGGCGTGGTGGTGTCGGAGATGCTCACTTCTGCTGCGGGTATCGGCTACCTCGTCACCAGCTACCGCACCGTGCTCGACAGCCCGCATGTGTTCGCGGCCGTGCTGATGATCCTCGCATTCTCGATTTTGTTCGACGCGCTGGCCCGCTTCGCCGAGCGCCGCACGATCGTCTGGCAGACCGCCGGGCGACGCGAGCGCGCAGGTTCCCGCCAGGACGCGCGTATCGTCTCGGCGGCCGCGCCCGCGTAATCTTCAGGAGTATCGTCAATGGCACAGCAGATCTTGCAGACGACCGTCGTCGGCAGCTACCCGCAGCCGGATTGGCTGGTGAACCGCGAAATGCTGTCCAAGGTGGTGCCGCGCGTGCGCATGACCGAGCTTTGGCGCGTGCCCGCCGACCTGCTCGAACAGGCGCAGGACGACGCGACCATCCTGGCGATCCGCGACATGGAGCGCGCCGGTATCGACGTCATCACGGACGGCGAGATGCGGCGCGAGAGCTATTCCAACCGCTTTGCAACCGCGCTCGACGGCGTCGACATCAACAATCCCGGCGAGGTGCAGGCGCGCAGCGGCATGACGAAAGTGCCGCGCGTGGTCGGCAAAGTCCGCCGCAGCAAGCCGGTCGAGTTGCGCGACATGCAGTTTCTCCGGCGCAACACCGACAAGCTCGCGAAGATTACCCTGCCCGGCCCCTTCACCATGAGCCAGCAGGCGAAGGACGAGTTCTACAAGGACGACGAGGCGATGACGATGGACTTCGCCGTCGCGGTCAACGAGGAACTGCGCGATCTCGAAAAAGCCGGCGCCGACGTGATCCAGCTCGACGAGCCGTGGCTGCGGAACAATCCGGAGAAGGCGCGCCGCTACGCGATCAAGGCGATCAACCGCGCGCTCGACGGCATCAAGGTGCCGACGGTTATCCATTTGTGCTTTGGCTATGCCGCGGTAGTGCCGGGCGACACCAAGCCGCAGAAATACGCGTTCCTTGCCGAACTTGCCGGCACGAGGGCGCAGCAGATTTCCATCGAATCCGCACAGCCGAACATCGATTTCGGCGTGCTCAAGGAATTATCCGGCAAGAAAATCATGCTCGGCGTGCTCAATCTCGGCGACCTCGCGGTCGAGACGCCTGAGACGGTGGCCAAGCGCATCCGGCGCGGGCTCGACTACGTGTCGCCGGAAAATCTCATCCCCGCGCCCGATTGCGGCATGAAATATCTGCCGCGCAGCGTCGCATTCGGGAAACTGCAAGCGCTGGTCAAGGGCGCGGAAATCGTGCGCAATGAGCTGACGAAAGCGTAGCGGCGGCACTTACTGCTTCTTCTTCCATTCCTCGTAGCGCTTCTTGTTTTCCTCGTTCGGCGGATAGAGGCCGGGAAGTTTCGCGCCCTTCTCGACTTCCTGCACAAGCCAGCTTTCCAGCCGCTCGTGCTCGGCGCCCTCTTCGGC
>JBAUHH010000080.1:0-2045 GCA_049680165.1 Pseudolabrys sp. | reverse complement strand
GCCTTCCCTTACCGTTCGTCCCCGCGAAAGCGGGGACCCAGCACTTAAAGCACTAGATTCCCGCTTGCGCGGGAATGAACGGAGAATGGATTAGCGCCACTGCAACATCAGGGCTTCGGCGTGAGCTCAATTCGCCCAAGCGGCTGCATGGTGCGCACGTTGAACACGCGCACTTCCGTGCCACCCGCGGTTTCGATGGTGACCGCGAGGCGCCCTTCGCCGATCGCGGTCGAGACCACCTTGGCGCCGGCCGGCACCACCGTCGACACATCCGGCACCGGTTGCACACTTCCCTCCCGGTGCGAAACGCGATAGCCGATGACACCAAGGACGATCGCCAAGGCGATCAGCGTGGTCGTGGTCGCGATCAGCATCAGCCGCCGCGCCCTGGCGATGACCTGCTCGTTCGCCGGATCGAGGGGCTTTTCGTCGGGCATTTGAGTCATGACCGCTGCGCGCTCAATCGAGAAAGTGGCCGTCGCCGCCGAAGAGGCCGGCGAGCGCCTCGATCGCGTGCTCGCCGCGCGCATCCCGGCTCTGTCGCGCTCGCGCCTTAAGGCGTTGATCCTCGCCGGCGAAGTCGCAATCGACGGCCGCACGATCCGCGATCCCGGCCAGCGCGTCAAATCCGGCGACGGCGTCACCGTCACGCTGCCGGAGGCAGAGGCGGCGAAGCCCGCGGGCGAGGCGATCCCGCTCAAGATCGTTTACGAAGACGACGCGCTGATCGTCATCGACAAGCCGGCCGGCCTGGTGGTCCACCCGGCCGCCGGTCATGCGTCCGGCACGCTGGTCAACGCGCTGATCGCGCATTGCGGCGACAGTCTCTCCGGCATCGGCGGCGTCAAGCGGCCCGGCATCGTGCATCGGCTCGACAAGGACACCACCGGCCTGATGGTGATCGCCAAGACCGACAAGGCGCATCGCGCGCTGTCGGCGCAATTCGCCAACAAGGCCGAGGGGGCACTGAAACGCGGCTACCTCGCGCTGGTCTGGGGAGCACCAACGCGCCCGAAAGGCACTATCGACGCCCCGCTCGACCGCCATCCGCGCGCGCGCGAAAAGCGCGCCGTGCGCGAGGATGGCCGCGCGGCGGTCACGCATTGGCAGGTGCTCGAGCGCTATACCGGCAATGACGGCAAGCCGGTCGCCAGCCTGCTCGAATGCCGCCTCGACACCGGCCGCACCCACCAAATCCGCGTCCACCTCGCCCATATCGGCCATCCGATCATGGGCGACGCCACTTACGCCGCCGGCTTCAAGACCAAGGCCAGCCACCTCGCCCCCGGCGCCCGCGACGCGCTTGAGGGCCTTGGAAGACAGGCCCTGCATGCCTATCTGCTGGTCATTGAACACCCCATCACCGGCAAGGCCCTGGAGTTCCGATCGGAACTACCGGAGGATGTCAGCCGTTTACGAACAGAACTTGCGCGCAGCAACCCCGGCGCAACCGTTACACCACGGAAAAGGTGAGCCTTGGCAAGGGTTTGATCCCGGCCGCCAGCAGCGGTCGCGGGTCACAGCGACGTGACGGGAGGCACTCTTTAATTCCCCCGGCCGGTCCGGTATGCTGCACTTGCGAAACGAACGGCGTTGTCGGCTCGGGGAGCGGCAGCGTCAAACGCCCGCCGATCATTCGGGGGCATAATGGAGGGCGCTATCATGGCCCGTACTGCTGTACTACCTGCTTTGAAGGCCGAATCCGGCCTCAGCCACTATCTCGATGAAATTCGGCGGTTCCCGATGCTGGAGCCGCAACAGGAATACATGCTGGCGAAGAGCTGGCGTGAGCACGGCGATCGTGACGCCGCGCACCAGCTCGTCACCAGCCATCTTCGCCTGGTGGCCAAGATCGCCATGGGTTACCGCGGCTACGGCCTGCCGATCTCGGAAGTCGTTTCCGAAGGCAATGTCGGCTTGATGCAGGCCGTGAAACGCTTCGAGCCCGAGAAGGGATTTCGTCTCGCGACGTACGCCATGTGGTGGATCAAGGCCGCCATCCAGGAATACATCCTGCGTTCGTGGTCGCTCGTGAAAATGGGCAC
>JBAUHH010000079.1:0-11947 GCA_049680165.1 Pseudolabrys sp. | reverse complement strand
GCGCATGGCAAATGAACCGTTAATCCCCGCGCTGACCGTGCGCGCCATTCGCGTCACGCCGGTGCTGGTGCCGCTGACTTACGCGCTCGGCACCAGCGCGGACACCCTTCGCCAGGTGCCGCTGCTGCTGGTCGATGTCGAGACCGAGGAAGGCGTCACCGGCCGCGCATATCTGTTCTGCTACGTGGCGGCCGCCGCCGCCGGCATTGCCGGCATTCTGGGCGAGATCGAAGCTCGCACCAAGGGCGCGCGTGTTGTTCCGGACGAGCTTTGGGCAAAACTTTCGAAGCGGTTCACGCTGATCGGCGTGCAGGGCATCGTGCGCATGGCGATGGCCGCGTTCGACGTCGCCTGCTGGGATGCGCTTGCGGGCGCCGCCGGTGTTCCGCTGGCGCGGATGGTCGGCGCCGAGCCGCGGCCGATCCCCGCCTACAACAGTTGCGGCCTCGGCCTGATGGACACGGCCGCGCTTGCCGATGAAGCGGAGAAGCTGCTTGGCGGCGGCTTCAAGGCGATGAAGCTGCGGCTCGGCTATTCGACTTTGGAGGAAGATATCGCCGCCGTGCATGCGGTGCGCAAGCGCATCGGCGACACGATCCTGCTGATGGTCGACTACAATCAGGCGCTCACCATCGAGGAAGCGCTTGTGCGGGGCCGCGCGCTCGATGCGGAAAACATTTACTGGCTGGAGGAGCCGATCCGCCACGCCGATTATGCCGGCGCTGCCAGGCTGGCGCATGAGCTGAAAGTACCGATCCAGATCGGCGAGAATTTTTCGCTGCCGGAGGGCATGGCGGCGGCACTCGAACATGGCAAGCCGGACTATGTGATGCCCGATCTCGAGCGCATCGGCGGCGTTTCCGGCTGGCGGCGCGCGGCCGAGCTTGCCGCCGTTAACCGTATCAAGATGTCGTCCCATCTGTTCCCGGAAGCGAGCGCGCATCTGCTGGCGGCGACTCCGACCTGCCACTTCCTCGAATACGTCGATTGGTTAAACGTGCTGGTGGAAGAGCCGCTCGCCATCGTTGACGGACACGCGGTGCCGTCGAAGCGTCCGGGCAGCGGCATTGTCTGGAAAAAAGACGCGGTCGAGCATTTTCGCATGCGCTGACAATCGTTAAAGCGTCCCGCGGAAAGCGTGAAATCGCGCACACGCCAATGGTTAAATTAATCATTTGCGTTTGCCTTGATTACGCAAAAACTTTGCCGCAAATGCTACGCGCGCGTTGTTCCCCGATAAGCTCCCGATCAAGTCGGAAAAAACCGACGGGCGATATTCGGGAGCTGTCAATTGTTGACGCGTCAGATTGAGTCGGACGAACTGTCCGATCTCACCGTCGAACAAAAAGTTTTTCGCGGCGCCAAGCGCGTGTGCCTCACGTTTGCGGCGTGCGCGCTGACGTTGAGCACGCTCGATATCGCCGGCGTCCGTTCGGCGGAGAACGCCGCCGACTTCTGGCAGATCAACCGCGACACGATCATTGCGCTCCCCGAAACGATCGCATCCGGCTTGCACAGCATTTCGCGCGAGGCGTCGGCGGTTGCCGTCGCCGTCAAAATCCCAGGCGGTCCGATCTTCGGCGGCAAGCATGAGCCGACGCCGATCGACACGCTCGCGGACATTCGCAATCAGGATGCGGTTGAAGTGGCAATGCTGCAGCCTCCCGCCGCGGAAGCGAAGGCCGAAGTGAAGGTTGAAGCGAAAGCCGAGGTGAAGCCGGAATCACTCAGCGCGCTGGCGCTGGCGCCTGCACAAGACGCCGCTGCGGAAGCCAAAGCTTCCGAGCCGATGCGTGTCGCGACCGCCGAGCCGGGCCTTATTCCGCCGATGGTGACGCCGACGCCGGTGTCGCTGCCGCTGCAAGACATCGCGCCGATCCCCCTCGATCGGGTGCCGCTGCCGCGCGTCGCGCCGGGCCTGCCGCCGCCGTCGCCGGCGGAACTGCTCAAGCTCGACGACAAGGAATACGCCAAGGCCGAACATTGTCTGGCGCGCGCGATTTATTTCGAATCGCGCAGCGAGCCGGTGCGTGGACAGGAAGCAGTGGCGCAAGTGGTGATGAACCGCGTTTTTTCCGGTTTCTATCCGAAAGATGTTTGCGGCGTGATCTACCAGAACGCCAACCGGCATCTCGCGTGCCAATTCACGTTCGCCTGCGACGGCAAGCGCAAGGTGATCAACGAGCGCGGCTCGTGGGCGCGCGCCAATCGCATCGCCAAGCAGACGCTCGATGGCAAGCTCTACGTGCCGGAAGTGGCGAAGTCGACGCATTATCACGCGGTCTATGTGCATCCCTACTGGACGCGCGAGATGCACAAGCTGGTGCGTTACGGCGTGCACAACTTCTATCGCCCGATCGCCTGGGGCAACGGCGCTTACGAGCCGGTCTGGGGCAGCGGCGCGAAGAAGAAGATAACGACGAACTGACGGTCGGCGCCGTCAGCGCACTTTCAGCTTGAACAATTTGATCGCGTTGTCGCGGCCGATTTTCTGCCGGTCGGCTTCGCCGATCTTGGCGCCGTCGATCCATTCCGCAGCCTCGCCGACGTCCTCGAACGGCCAATCGACCGAAAACAAAATGCGTTCGGCGCCGAGTTCGGCGGCGGCCTGAACCAGCGCCGACGTGCTGTAATTGCCCGAGGTGGTCAGCCAGAAATGGTTGCGGAAATAATCCGCCACCGGGCCCTTCGCGGCATATTTGTGCCGCGCGTTCATCCAGCCGTTGCGGTGATCGATCCGCCATAGCTGCACCGGGATGCCTTCGCCGAGGTGACCGAGAACGATTTTCAGTTTGGGGCATTCGTCGAACAGGCCGCTGCCGATCAGCCGCAGCGCGTGCACGGATGTTTCGGCGTTGAACGCCCAGTTCGGCCCAAGCAGCCAGTTGTGGCCGTCGTAGCCGGGAATTTGCCCGGGCAGTGGATTGCGCGGGTGCAGATAGAACGGAACGTCGAGCGCCTCGAGCTTTTTCCAGAACGGTCGGTATTGCGGCAGGTCGTAATAAAGAAGCTTTTTCGGATCGCCGGTGTCGCTGAAGCCGTTGACCAGCGCGCCGACAAATCCGCGCTCCTTTATGCAGCGCTCGAGCTCGACGATCGCGGCGTCCGGATCCTGCATCGGCAGCGCGGCAAAACCGGCGTAGCGGCCCGGATGCTTGCGGATTTTCTCCGCCAGCGCATCGTTCGCCGTTTTCGCCACCTCGATCGCGCGTTTTTTGTCGGCGATCGCCTGCACTGCCGGCGCGTTCAGCGACAGGATCATCAACTCGACGCCGTGCTGATCCATCTGCCGCAGCAGCCGGTCGTCGGTGTCGAGCAGCCGGCCTTCCAGCTCCGGCCATACGTGCGCCCCGAATACCTGCGAGTCGCCGAGCGTGGCCTCGATGGCGAAATGCTCCTCAAGCGCGATCTTGCCTTGCATGCGGTCCCTCCCGGCCTGGGACCATCATGCAACGCCGCGCGGCTGCGTGTCAGCCTCCCGTGCGCGAAATCAAAAAAAGCCGCCCGGATGGGCGGCTGGGCGAAGGTTGGTGGAGCCAGGCGGGATCGAACCGCCGACCTCCTGCATGCCATGCAGGCGCTCTCCCAGCTGAGCTATGGCCCCATCAGGGAACAGGGATCGGCTTCAGATTACTGACGACCGATCCCCGGCAATCAGGTTTCCTCTTCCTTCTCGATGCTCTCGCCGATGATGTCGGTGACGTCGGGATCGCCTTCTTCCTGCTCTTCGATGAAGGCGGCGTCGTCGAGGCTCTCGTCTATCGCCACTTCTTCTTCCTCGCCCTCGGCTGGCGCGCCTTCGGCGGCCGGCTTCTTGCCCTGCTGCTCGGCCTCGGCGTCGTCGAGCGAAACGAATTCCGCATCGGCGGTTTCGGGCACGACGACCTCGACAACGGGCGCGGGCCGCACGACGGGGGCAACAGGCACCGGCGCCGGTTCAGGCTTGGCG
The DNA here is from genome assembly GCA_049680165.1 of Pseudolabrys sp. Taxonomy (GTDB): domain Bacteria; phylum Pseudomonadota; class Alphaproteobacteria; order Rhizobiales; family Xanthobacteraceae; genus Pseudolabrys. The sequence continues at coordinate 7,998 of JBAUHH010000079.1, read as the reverse complement.
CGCACCGGCGCGACCGTGATCGGCACAACTTTGCCGGTATAGGGAGAAATCACGGGCGTCTTGTTGAGATCGTAAAATTTTCGGCCTGTCTCCGGACAGACGCGTTTGGTGCCGAGCTCTGGTTTCGCCACGGACTGGGTTCCTCGAAAGGTCAAGAAATCGTGTTTCACTTGGCTAGTTGCGAAGCCGCTGTCAATAGCGGCGGGCCGGCAAGACGGTGTTCCGGCAGGATGACGCGACGCGCAAGTGCGTGGTAGGACGGCGCATATTTAAGGATACCGACCGGTGAACAGCGCCGCCCCCATGCCCCTCACGGCCCGCCGCGGTGGCCCGCTTCAGGGCCGTATTCGTGTGCCGGGGGACAAGTCGATCTCGCACCGCGCCCTGATTTTGGCCGCGCTCACGGTGGGCGAGACGACGATCAGCGGCCTTCTCGAAGGCGAGGACGTTTTGCATACCGCGGACGCGATGCGTGCGCTCGGCGCAACGGTGAAGCGCACCGGGGAGGGGATATGGCGCGTGCACGGGGTCGGCGTCGGCGGATTTGGCGCGCCTTCGGGTGTGCTCGATTTCGGCAATTCCGGCACCGGCTGCCGGCTTGCGCTCGGCGCGGTTGCCGGCTGTCCGATCGAAGCCTCGTTCGACGGCGACGCCTCGTTGCGCAAGCGGCCAATGCGCCGCGTGCTCGATCCGCTGGCGCGCATGGGCGCGCGCACGGTGGATGCCGCCGAAGGCGGGCAATTGCCGCTGACGTTGCACGGCGCGGTCGATCCGATTCCGATCATCTACGAGTCTCCAGTGCCCTCCGCGCAATTGAAGTCGGCGGTGCTGCTGGCGGGGCTGTCGGCGCCGGGCGAAACGACGGTGATCGAGGCCGAAGCCACGCGCGATCATACCGAGCGCATGCTGAAGCATTTCGGCGCCAGGGTGACGAGCAAGCCGCATGGCGATCACGGCCGCCGCATCACGTTGCAAGGCCAACCGGAGTTCGAGCCCGCGCCGGTTGCCGTTCCGGCCGATCCATCCTCGGCGGCTTTTCCGATCGCTGCGGCGCTGCTGGTGCCGGGCTCCGACGTCACCTTCGACGCGGTAATGACCAATCCGCTGCGCACCGGATTGTTCACGACGCTGCGCGAGATGGGCGCGAAGATCGAAATGCTTGCGACGCGCGACGATGGCGGCGAGGAGGTCGCCGATCTGCGCGTGATTGCCGGCGCGCTCAAAGGTGTCGAGGTGCCGCCGGAGCGCGCGCCCTCGATGATCGACGAATATCCAATTCTGGCGGTGATCGCGTCATTCGCCGAAGGCGCAACACGCATGCGCGGCCTGAAGGAATTGCGCGTGAAGGAATCCGACCGGCTTGCCGCCACGGCCGGCATGTTGCGCGCCAATGGCGTCGAGGCTGAAATCGACGGCGACGATCTGATCGTCAACGGCAAGGGGCGCCCGGCCGGAGGCGGTGTCGTCACCACGCACATGGATCATCGCATCGCGATGTCGGCGCTGGTGATGGGGCTGGCAAGCGAGAACTCCGTGCAGATCGACGACAGCGCATTCATCGCCACCAGCTTTCCCGGCTTCACCGAATTGATGCGCTCGCTCGGCGCGGATTTCACATGATCATCGCCATCGACGGACCGGCGGCGTCCGGCAAGGGCACGCTCGGCAAGCGGCTCGCCGCGCATTACGGATTGCGCCATCTCGACACCGGCTTGATCTACCGCGCGGTGGCCAAAGCGGTGCTCGATGCCGGCCGGCGCGCCGACGATGCGCAAGCCGCAATCGCCGCCGCCAAGGCGCTCGGCGCGTCGCGTTTCGAGGAAACTGTGCTCAAGAGCCCGGCGCTTGGAGAGGCGGCCTCGATCGTCTCTGCGATCCCGGAGGTGCGCGCGGAGCTGCTAGCGTTTCAGCGCGACTTCGCCGCCAAGGCCCCCGGCGCGGTACTCGACGGACGCGACATCGGCACCGTCATCTGCCCGAACGCGGACGTGAAGATCTATGTGACGGCGGCCCCCGAAACGCGCGCCCGCCGACGGGCGGCCGAATACCAGGCCCAAGGGCGGCAAATCGACGAGGCGGCGGTGCTGGCCGACATCAAAAAGCGCGACGAACGCGACCAAAGCCGCGCCACGGCCCCCTTAAAACCCGCGCCGGACGCGCACTTGCTGGATACCACGCATTTAGGTATAGACGCGGCCATCCGGGCCGCCATCGACATCGTCGAGGCCACCCGAGCGGGCCGAGGGCGCGATTAACCGCCCCTCGTTGTTGGAGGACAAAGCCCCGCTCGAGCCTCAGCGTAAGGCGCCTGACACGAACCATCGTTCCGAAAGCACGGTTTTAGCGCCGGCCATCCGGGATTCCGGAGGCCGCCGAAGGTCTGCGGGATCTTCGGCCCGCGCTTTTCGAACGCCATTCCAACCCGCCGGCGCACCGCATACAGGAGACTCCATGGCCACCGCTGCTGCTACACCCTCGCGTGAAGATTTCGCCAAGATGCTGGAAGAGTCCTTTTCGCAGGGCGGCACGCCCGTGGAAGGCACCGTCGTCAAAGGCAAGGTCGTCGGTATCGAAAAGGAAATGGCCGTCATCGACGTCGGCGCCAAGACTGAAGGCCGCGTTGCGCTGCGCGAGTTCGCAGCTCCGGGCCGCCAGTCGGAAATCAAGCTCGGCGACACCGTCGAGGTTTACCTTGAGCGCGTCGAGAACGCGCTCGGTGAAGCGGTCCTGTCACGCGACAAGGCGCGGCGCGAGGAGAGCTGGGGCAAGCTGGAGAAGGCGTTCCAGGGCAACGAAAAAGTTTCCGGCATCATCTTCAATCAGGTCAAAGGCGGCTTCACCGTCGATCTCGACGGCGCGGTAGCGTTCCTGCCGCGTTCGCAAGTCGACATCCGGCCGATCCGCGATGTCACGCCGCTGATGAACGTGCCGCAGCCGTTCCAGATTCTGAAAATGGCTCGCCGCCGCGGCAACATCGTCGTCTCCCGCCGTACCGTGCTGGAAGAGACGCGCGCCGAGCAGCGCCAAGAGCTGGTGCAGAATCTCGAAGAGGGCCAGGTTATCGACGGCGTGGTCAAGAACATCACCGACTACGGCGCGTTCGTGGATCTCGGCGGCATCGATGGCTTGCTGCACGTCACCGACATCGCGTGGCGGAGAGTCAATCACCCGACCGAAGTGCTCAACATCGGCCAGCAGGTGAAGGTCAAGATCATCAAGATCAATCACGAGACGCACCGCATCTCGCTCGGCATGAAGCAACTGCTCGACGATCCGTGGCAGGGCATCGAAGCGAAATTCCCGGTCGGCGCGCGCTTCAAGGGCCGCGTCACCAACATCACCGACTACGGCGCGTTCGTCGAACTGGAGCCTGGCATCGAGGGACTGATTCACGTCTCCGAAATGTCGTGGACCAAGAAGAACGTGCATCCAGGCAAGATCGTCTCGACCTCGCAGGAGGTCGAAGTGCAGGTGCTCGAGGTCGATCCGGTCAAGCGCCGGATTTCGCTCGGCCTCAAGCAGACGATGCGCAATCCGTGGGAAGTGTTCGTCGAGAAGCATCCGCCCGGCTCGACCGTCGAAGGCGAGGTCAAGAACAAGACCGAGTTCGGCCTGTTCCTCGGCCTCGACGGCGACGTGGACGGCATGGTCCATCTCTCCGATCTCGACTGGAAGCGTCCGGGCGAGCAGGTGATCGAGGAATACAAGAAGGGCGATATGGTGACGGCGCAGGTTCTCGACGTCGACGTCGAGAAGGAGCGCATCTCGCTCGGCATCAAGCAGCTTGCGGGCGATCCGATGGCGTCCGGCGCCGCCGGCGAGCTCAAGAAGGGCTCGGTGGTGACCTGCGAAGTCAAGAAGATCGAGGAAAGCGGCCTCGAAGTGGGCATCGTCGGCACTGAGCTGACCGCCTACATCAAGCGCAACGACCTGGCGCGCGATCGCGGCGACCAGCGCACCGACCGTTTCCAGGTCGGGCAGAAGTTCGACGCCCGCGTCACTCAATTCGACCGCAAGACCCACAAGCTCACGGTGTCGATCAAGGCGCTGGAAGTGGCCGAGGAGAAGGAAGCCATCGCGCAATATGGCTCCTCCGATTCGGGCGCCACGCTAGGTGACATTCTCGGCACTGCGTTGAAGCAGCGCACCGAGAAGGAAGGCGCCGAAGAATAGCGGTATCGTCTGACCTTCGGCGCGGCACATTCACATCGCAACCCGCCATAAACGGCTTGCGGTGTGGTGCGCTGGAAGCGCGCGACCTATATTTCGTCATCGTTGATTCGTTATCTCCGCGCCGGCGTTTCCGGGCCGAGAGCCAACAGGAGCGAAATCATGTCGCTCGATGCCGACACCATCGTCGATCGCCGCCGCATGCGGCGCAAGCTCACCTTCTGGCGTGTGAGCGCCGTCATCGTCGCTTTGATTGCCGTGGTGGGAGCGGGGGTGGTGCTGGTGCCGCGCGCCAACGTGATGAAGGGCGGCAGCTACATCGCACGCATCAAGGTGCAGGGCTTGATCCGCGGCAATCAGGATCGTGTCGAGGCGCTGGAAGCGCTCGGCAAGTCGCACGCGCGCGCCGTGATCGTCCACATCGACAGCCCTGGCGGAACGACGGCCGGCTCGCAGGAGCTGTTCGATTCGCTGCGCGCACTTCAGGCGAAAAAGCCGATGGTGGTCGTCGTCGACGGGCTGGCTGCATCCGGCGCCTACATCGCGGCGATATCGGCGGATCACATTGTCGCCCGGGATACGTCGCTGGTGGGCTCGATCGGCGTCCTGTTTCAGTTCCCCAATTTCACCGACATCCTGAAGACCGTCGGCATCAAGGTCGAGGAAATCAAATCCTCGCCGCTCAAGGCTGCGCCCAACGGCTTCGAGCCGACCAGCCCCGAGGCGCGCGCCGCCATCGATGCGATCGTGAAGGATTCCTACGCCTGGTTTAAGGGCCTGGTGAAGGACCGGCGCCATCTCGACGACAGCCAACTCGCGGTCGTGTCCGACGGCCGCGTCTTTACCGGCCGGCAGGGGATCGCGCTGAAGCTGGTCGACGACCTCGGCAACGAAAAAACCGCTCTAAATTGGCTCGAACGCGAGAAAAAGGTCCCGGCCGACACGCCGGTCCGCGATATCTCGCTGGAACCGCGGTTCAGCGAGCTCTCTTTCCTGCATGTGACCGCCTGGGCATTCGAGGCGTTGGGCCTGAAAGCGCTCGCGCAGCGCGTAGAACAGTGGAGTGCGGTGCAAACTGTCGAAAGACTCAATCTTGACGGGCTATTGGCGCTTTGGCACCCTTCGTCGTCCAACTGAGGGCGGCGTCCATGATCAAGTCGGAACTAGTTCAACACATCGCCACCCAGAACCCGCATCTTTATCAGCGCGACGTCGAGACTATCGTCAACGCAATCCTTGGCGAGATCACCAGCGCAATGGCCAAGGGCGACCGCGTCGAACTGCGCGGTTTCGGCGCTTTTTCGGTCAAGCACCGGCCGGCTCGCACCGGCCGCAACCCGCGCACCGGCGCGCATGTTTCGGTCGAGCAGAAATCGGTGCCGTTCTTCAAGACCGGCAAGGAAATGCGCGACCGGCTGAACAAGAACGGCGCCGGCCAATAAGGCGCTGCTACACGTCCTGAGCGAGAGTGCTATTGTCATGGCCGGGCTTGTCCCGGCCATCCGTGTTTTTGCAGAGGCATGAACGGTGCTGCGCAAGATCGTCACCGCAATCGTCGTAATCCCGCTGGTCGTGATCCTCGTCGGCTTCGCAGTGGCCAATCGGCAGACGGTCACTGTGTCGTTCGATCCGTTCAGTTCAACGCAACCGGCCTATGCCACCACGCTGCCGCTGTTCGTGCTGATCTTCCTGCTCGTGATCCTTGGCGTGATCATCGGCGGCATCGCGACTTGGCTCGGCCAATACAAATGGCGCCGCAGTGCGCGCCGGCTCGATGCCGAGGTGCGCCAGTTGCACGAGGAGATGGACGCCGTGCGCCGGCGTTTTGCGGCGAGCGAGCCGCCGCCGCGCCCGGCCGAGCGCTCGCCGCCGCTGGTTATTCCGCCGCCGCTCGCCTGAGCCGGGTCCGGTTCGCCTTTGCGGGCGGCGGGAGAAGCGGCTAGAACCCCTTCCATGCAATTGCTGGTCAAAATATGCGGCCTCAGGACCCCCGAAGCGCTTGATGTGGCGCTGGAATCGGGCGCGGACCTGGTCGGCTTTGTGTTCTTTGCCCCGAGCCCGCGCAATCTCGGGCTGGAGGTCGCGCGCGCGCTCGGGCCGCGCGTCAAGGGCCGCGCCGGCAAGGTGGCGCTCACCGTCGACGCCAACGACGAGACGCTGTTCGATATCGTCGCGGCGCTGAAGCCCGACATGCTGCAGTTGCACGGCAGCGAGACGCCCGAGCGCGTCGCGACCGTGCGCTCGCGCTTCGGCCTGCCGGTCATCAAGGCGCTGCCGATCGCCACGCGCACCGATCTTTCGCCGATCCGGCTTTACGCAAGATCAGCCGACCGGCTGCTGTTCGACGCGCGCGCGCCACAGGATGCGACGCGTCCCGGCGGCCTCGGCAAGCCGTTCGACTGGAAGCTGCTCGAAGGGATCGACGCAAAAATTCCGTTCATGCTGTCGGGCGGGCTCGATGCGAGCAATGTTTCGGAAGCGCTGGCGATCACGCGCGCGCCGGCGGTCGACGTGTCGTCCGGCGTCGAGCGCAAACCCGGCGTGAAGGATCTCGACAAGATTCGCGCTTTCATCCGCGCGGCGCGCGACGCGGAAACGCCGCTCGACCTCTCCACGGTAGTAGCGCGATGACCGTGCAGCAGCCCAACTCGTTCCGCACCGGGCCGGACGAGCGCGGGCACTTCGGCATTTACGGCGGCCGCTTCGTCGCCGAGACGCTGATGCCGCTGATCCTCGCTCTGGAAAAAGCCTATGCCGACGCCAAGGCCGATCCTGCGTTCCAGCGCGAGATGGATGGTTATCTCGCCAATTATGTCGGGCGCCCGTCGCCGCTTTATTTTGCCGAGCGGCTCACCGAGCATTTAAGAAAGACGGCCTCCGGCCTTTCGGCTGGCGGCGCGAAAATCTACTTCAAGCGCGAGGAGCTCAATCACACCGGCGCGCACAAGGTGAACAACGTGCTCGGCCAGATCATGCTGGCCAGGCGCATGGGCAAGACCCGCATCATCGCGGAGACCGGCGCCGGAATGCACGGTGTTGCCACCGCCACCCTGTGCGCGAAGTTCGGGTTGCCGTGCATCGTCTACATGGGTGCGGTCGACGTCGAACGTCAGAAGCCGAACGTGCTGAGGATGAAGATTCTGGGCGCCGAAGTGCGCGCGGTTGAATCTGGCTCGCGCACGCTCAAAGACGCCATGAACGAGGCGCTACGCGATTGGGTGACGAATGTCGCCGACACATTCTATTGCATCGGCACGGTCGCCGGCCCTCATCCTTATCCGGCGATGGTGCGCGATTTTCAGTGCGTCATCGGACGCGAAACACGCGAGCAGATGCAGGCCGCCGAAGGCCGGCTGCCGGACTCCTTGATCGCGTGCATCGGCGGCGGCTCGAACGCGATGGGACTTTTCCATCCCTTTCTCGACGATCGCTCGATTGAAATTTACGGCGTCGAAGCGGCCGGTCACGGTCTGAACAGCGGCAAGCACGCAGCCTCGATCGCGGGCGGCAAACCGGGCGTGCTGCACGGCAATCGCACCTACCTCTTGATGAACGGCGATGGCCAGATCGAGGAAGCGCATTCGATTTCCGCCGGTCTCGATTATCCCGGCATCGGACCCGAGCACGCCTGGCTCAACGACAAGGGCCGCGTGAAATTTCTGTCGGCGACCGACGACGAAGCAGTCGCGGCGTTTCAGCTTTGCAGCAAGCTCGAAGGCATCATCCCGGCGCTGGAGCCGGCGCACGCGCTCGCCAAATTGATCGAGCTCGCGCCGAAGAAGCCCAAGGACCATCTGATGGTGATCAATCTCTCCGGCCGCGGCGACA
>JBAUHH010000078.1:0-2556 GCA_049680165.1 Pseudolabrys sp. | reverse complement strand
GGACATGTTTGTGCCCGACGATCATCTGCTGGTGCAGGACTCAGCGATGGGTTCGGCCGGCGTCTATTTTCGACCGGGTAAGATCATCCAGGCCGCCAAGAATCTCGGCGTCGGCGTACGCGCCTTCGAAGCGACCGCCGATTACGTGCAGAACTACGTGCAAGGCGGCCGCATCCTGATCAAGCATCAGGCGGTGGCGCTGCGGCTTGCTGACATGGCGACGCGGCTCGAAGCCGTGCGCGCGCTGCTCGAGCGCGCCGCGCGCGCGGTCGACGACAACGCACCGGAGGCCGAGACGCTGGTCAACATGGCCAAGATGTTTGCGTCCGAGGAAGTGATGAAGGTGGCGCAGCATGCGGTCGAGCTGCACGGTGGCAACGGCGTCATGCTCGACTTCGGCATCGAGAAGGTGCTGCGCGACGCGGTCGTGTTCCTGCACATGGACGCGACCGTCGACATCTCCAAGTTCAAGATCATCAAGAACATGTTCCCGGAGACGGCGGGCAAGTATGCGGGGCCGGAGTGACGGTCTGACTACTTCACCACAAGCCGGAATCCGAACAGCACAACCACCAGCCCGATCAACTGCGGCAGGCTCGGTATGACGCCGAGCGCAAGAAAGCCGATGACGAGCGCGAACACCGGCACCAGCGCCGGGAACGTCGCCGCGCGTCCGGCGCCGAGCAGGATCACGGCGCGCGCGAACAGATAGATCGGCACCACGCCGGCCAGCAGTCCCTGCACCACCATCTGCAACAGGTTTTCGGCAAGGCTCATGCGCGCGATGCTGTCGAAGCCGATGAACAGGGCGTGCAGCGGCGCGTAGATCAGCACCGACACCGTGCCGACCGCGGCGACCGCGCGGGTGCCGGGCACGCGCCATAGCCGCAGCAGAATGCCGAACGTCGCCCAGAACAATCCGGCGGTGCAGAAGAACAGATCGCCGTCGACGCCCTCGCGGCCGATGGTCGTCAACGACTCGAATCCGAACGCCATCAAGCCGATGACGATGGCGACCGCGCCGGCGATCCGCGCCAGCGTCAGCGTTTCGTGCAGCACCAGGCTCGCCAGTATGATGCCGGAGAGGGCGGCGCATGCCGGCTGGATGGTGGTGCCGTGGCCGAGCGGCGTCAGCACGAAGCCGTTATAGGCAAGCAGCGCCTGCGGCGGCCCGGAGAGGATGCTCATGATCAGCCCGCGTCCCCAGCCGACGCCGCCGAGATCGCGGGCGCCCGCGCGCAGCATGACCGGTATGAGAAAAAGGCCGGCCCAGAAGTAGCGGTGAAAGGCGAGGTCGGCGGGCGTGAAGCCGATGGAGACGCCATGCTTGGCGACGACGAATCCAGCCGCCCATCCAAGCGCCGAGCCGGTGCCGCACAGCACGCCGATCAGGACGGCGGACGATCGCGGCGGTTGTGCTTTGGCGTCCACGAATGCGTCCCGGCGGCCCCGCAGGTGACTTCGGTACGGCTGATACTCTAGGATTGCCAGCGAAGTCCATTTGTCACTCGTAAACTCTCACTTCACCGGATTGGAATGCTCATGGCGAAATCACGCAAAGTCATCATTACCTGCGCCGTTACCGGCTCGATCCATACGCCGTCGATGTCGCCGCATTTGCCGGTCACCGCCTCGCAGATCGCGGATGCCGCGATCGGCGCCGCCGAAGCCGGCGCCGCGATCGTGCACCTGCACGCGCGCAATCCGCAGGACGGCCGTCCCGATCAGTCGCCGGAAGCGTTCTCGCCGTTCCTCAAGGTGATCAAGCAGCGCTCCAACGTGGTCGTGAACATCACCACCGGCGGCGCGCCGACCATGACGGCGGAAGAGCGCGTGAAGCCGGCCGCGACGTTCAAGCCGGAGGTCGCCTCGCTCAACATGGGCACGATGAATTTCGGGCTTTACCCGATGATCCCGCGCTTCAAGGGCAAGTTCAAATACGACTGGGAAGAGCCGTATCTCGAGCGCTCGAAGGCGGGCATGTTCAAGAATACCTTCGCCGACATCGAGTACATCCTCACCACCTGCGCCAATAACGGCACGCGCTTCGAGATCGAGTGCTACGACATCGGCCATCTCTACACGCTGCGGCATTTTCTCGATCGCGGCCTGGTCAAGCCGCCGCTGTTCGTGCAGTCGGTGTTCGGCATTCTCGGCGGCATCGGCCCGCACCCGGAAGACGTGATGATGATGAAGCGCACCGCCGACCGGCTCCTTGGCGACAACTACCACTGGTCCGTGCTGGGCGCTGGGCAGAACCAGATGCGCGTCGCCGCGCAGGCCGCCGCCATGGGCGCCAATGTGCGCGTCGGCATGGAGGATTCGCTCTGGATCGGAGCGGGCAAGCTCGCCGAGTCGAACGCCCAGCAGGTCACGCAGGTGCGCAAGATACTGGAAGGCCTCGGCCTTGAGATCGCCGATCCGGACGAGGCGCGCGAAATCCTCTCGCTCAAGGGCGGCGATAAGGTGGCGTTCTAGACTGTTCCACCGAGCTCGCCACATTCTCCCGTTCATTTCCGCGTAAGCGGGAATCCAGTTCTTTGGCCAAGAGCTGGG
>JBAUHH010000077.1:0-15333 GCA_049680165.1 Pseudolabrys sp. | reverse complement strand
ATGACGGCTCACGCATGGCGCGTCCGCTGTCCGAGGCGAAGCTGCAAGAGGTAAGGATCGAGCGCGTTCATCGTCTGCTCGAGCGCGCCGCCGAGCGACTCGACGGTGGCGCGTGCGGTCTCGGCGGCGCGCGCCCGCGCGGTTGGGTTTGCGAGCCAGTCGGCGATGCGGGCGGCGAGCTCCTTGGCGTCGGCGACTTTTTCGGCGCCGTGCGCTGCATCGAGCGCGGCGTAGATTTCCTCGAAATTCGATACCTGCGGCCCGTGCAGGATGGCGGCGCCGAGCTTGGCCGCCTCGATCGGATTTTGCCCGCCATGCGGCACCAATGAGCCGCCGATGAACACGATCGGCGCCAGCCGGTACAAGAGGCCAAGCTCGCCCATGGTGTCGGCGACGTAGAGGTCGGTGGTTTTCTCCGGCCGTTGCCGCAACGAGCGCAGCGCGACGTTAAGCCCCGCGCCGGCCGCCATCTCGCCGATATCGGGGCCGCGCTCCGGATGCCGCGGCGCCAGGATCGTGAGCAGGCCGGGAAAGCGCGCGCGCAGGCGGCGGTGCGCGTCGATTACCATCGCCTCCTCGCCCGGATGCGTGGAAGCGGCCGCGATCACCGGCCGGCCATGCATGATGCCTTGCAATGACGACAGCGCAGCCGCGTCGGCCGGCGGCGCCGGCGCGTCGAGCTTGAGATTGCCGGTGGTGACCACGCGCGGTGCGCCCAGCTCATCATAGCGCGAGGCGTCGGCGCGCGTGCGCGCGAGGCACAGGTCGAAGCGCGCGAGCAGGCTCGCGATGGTGCGCGGGAAGCGGCGCCAGCGGCGGTATGAGGATTCCGACAGCCGGCCATTGATGAGGATCAGCGGCACGCCGTCGGCCGCCGCTTCCATGGTCAGGTTCGGCCACAAGTCGGATTCGACAAACAGCGCCAGGTCCGGCTGCCAATGCTGGATGAAGCGGCGCACGAAACGCGGCGCGTCGAGCGGCACGAATTGATGGATCACGCCGCGCGACAGGCGCTGCTCAGCGACGCCGGCCGACGTGACGGTGCCGGTGGTGACAAGCAAATTGAGATTGCGCGCGCGGATGCGCTCGATCAGCGGAACGGCGCTGGCGAGTTCGCCGACGCTTGCGCCATGCACCCACACCAGCGGGCCGGGTGGACGCGCGACGGTGCTCTCGCCGCGCCGCTCGGAGACACGCGTGCGATGTTCTTTGCCGCGGGACAGCCGTCGCGCCAGCAGCAGCGGCGCGAACGGCGTGGCGAGGACCGACAACGCCCGGTAAATACGCAACGTTGTCAGCGGCCGCTCAGCCACGGGCGGCGCCTCCTTTTCCATCGGCGATGGCGTAAGCGCGCGCGGTCACCGCGTTGAGCGTATCCTCAACCTCGCGGCGCTTTGCCTCCAGCATGTCATCGTCGGCGTCAGCCGGCACCGTCACCATTTCGCTGGCGACCAGCGCCAGGCGGCCGAACGGCAGATTGACCGCGCTATGGTCCCAATTGTCGAGCTCGATGCGGCGCTGGGTCGCGATCCCCACTGCGTAAATCGGCCGGCGGGAATGCTGCGCGAGCTTCACCACACCAAGGCCGGCGACGCGCGAAACCTTTGGCACGTCGGCGGTCATCGCGACATTGTAGCCCTGTTCGAGCGCCTGGAGCATCTCATTGAACGCCGCCGCGCCGCCCTTGCGGTGAAATTCGCCGTTGTGCGCGCCAGAGCCGCGAATGGTGCCGACGCCGAGACGTTCGGCCGCGCGCGCGTTGATTTCGCCGTCGCGATGGCGCGAGATCAGCACCTTGGCGCGGTGGTTCTCGAGCTTGAGAAACGGCATCATGAAATGCTGGCCGTGCCACATGGTGATGACCGCCGGAAGCTGCACCGTGTCGTAGATCGTCGCCGGCTCGATTGTAACCCGCGATGTCTTCCACACCAGCCGAAGATACCACGATGCGGCCGCACCCATTGTGGCCTGGAAGGAAGGCGAGGCGACGATACGCTTGAGCGCCGGCATTGTGCTTTCGTTCGCCTAGCGCGCCGCCCTGACCGGGCTCTCGGGATCGAGCAGCCGGTGCAGGTGGACGATGAAATAGCGCATGTGGGCGTTGTCGACGGTCTGCTGCGCCTTCGCTTTCCACGCGACATAGGCGGTGGCGTAGTTCGGATAGACGCCGACGATCTCGACCTTGTTGAGATCCTTGAATTCGGAACCGCCGAGCTCGGTCAACTCGCCGCCAAGCACGAGATGCAGCAGTTGCTTGCCGGGAATCTTTTCGGCCATGACGCGATCCTGATTTTTTTCCGGCCTGGGCCGGAGTTGGGATAAAGCTTACGCGAATTCGCCCTGGCGATCGCGCACAAGATCAATCAGCGTCTGGTGGCGCGCAGGACCCGCGGCAACGAGCGCGTCGTGCGCGACATGCGGTTGATTGTAGCGCAATGGCCGCTGCGCGAAATCGGTCATCACGCCGCCCGCTTCGTGCACTATAAGGTCGGCCGCCGCAAGGTCCCAGTCGTGACTGCCGCGCGAGGCAAAGGCCGCATCGAGCGCGCCCTGAGCCACCCGGGCGAACCGGAGCGCGAGCGAGAACACCTTCGGCTGCGCCTGGATGCGCGATTTCATGTCCGATAGCTGCTTCAGGTAACGCTGCGGTCCGGCGACATTCGCATTGACCAGGCTTTCGCCGGCGCTGGCGCGAATGCGCGCGCCGTTGAGCGTCGCGCCCTGGCCCGCGGTCGCGAGAAACATCTCGTCGGTCACCGGCGCATAAAGCGCGGCCAGCACCGGGCGTCCGCTTTCGATCAGCGCCACCGAGATGGTCCAGTCGGCGCGGCCGGAAATGTAGGCGCGGGTGCCGTCGATCGGATCGACGATCCAGACTGAGGCGGCGCGGGCGCGCGCGGCGTTGTCTTCGCTTTCCTCCGAGAGCCAGCCCGAGCCGGGCTCGAGGTCGGGAAGCCGCGCTTGCAGCAATCTGTTCACGGCGATATCGCCGTCGCTCACCGGCGAGGCGTCTTCGCCCTTGGTCCATTTCTTGAAATTGCCGCTCGACGTTGCGCGCGCCAGGTCGCCAGCTTCGCGCATGATGGGCGCGAGCCGGTCACGAAGTGCAGCGCGGTCACTGGCCGGCAATGGTGAGGCCTTCCATGCGCACCGTCGGCGCGTTGATGCCGTAACGGAACTCGAGATCGTTGGCTGGCGTGAGCGTGCGGAAAATGTCGAGGAGGTGTCCGGCGATGGTGACCTCGCTCACCGGATACGTGCGCTTGCCGTTCTCGATCCAGAAACCGGACGCGCCGCGGCTGTAGTCGCCGGTCACCATGTTGACGCCCATGCCGATCAGATCGGTGACGTAAAAGCCATCTTTGATGTCGGCTATCAGGGCGTCGGGAGTCATGCTGCCGGCTTCGAGATGCAGATTACTCGCCCCCGGTGACGGCACCGATGACGTGCCGCGCGCCGCGTGGCCGGTCGTGGTGAGGTTGAGTTCGCGCGCGGTCGCGCAATCGAGCAGCCACGAGCGCAGCACGCCGTCGTCGACCAATGCGAGCTTGCGGCCGGCGACGCCTTCGCCGTCGAACGGATGCGAGCGCAGGCCGCGCTTTTGCAATGGATCGTCGATGATGCGAATCCCGTTTGCGAAAATCTTCTCGCCCATCTTGTCCATCAGAAAGCTGGTCTTGCGCGCGATCGCCGCGCCGTTGACGGCGCTGGCGAAATGCCCGACCAGCGTGCCGGCAATGCGCGGGTCGAACACGACCGGCACCTTGCGGGTGGAAACCTTGCGCGGATTGAGCCGCTCGACCGTGCGCTCGCCGGCGGTGCGGCCGATTTTATCCGGGCTGTCGAGATCGGCGCGGTGCAGCGCGGAGGAATAATCGTAGTCGCGCTCCATGCCGGTGCCTTCGCCGGCGATCGCGGTCATCGAGATGCCGTGGCGCGAACCGAGATAAGCGCCGCGGAAACCGTGGCTGGTCACCAGCACCATGCCACCGATGCCGCCGGACGCCGACGCGCCGCCCGATTTGGCGACGCCCTTGACCGCAAGCGCAGCCTGTTCGGTCGCGCGCGCCATCTTTTCCAGTTCCGCAACCGTGGGCAGGTCCGGATCGAGCAGATCGAGATCGGGAAATTTGTGCGCCAGCAGGCTTTCGTCCGCGAGCCCGGCGAATTTGTCTTCCGGCGCGACACGCGCCATCGCTACCGCGCGCTCGGCCAATGTTGCGGTTCCATCCGCCGAGAGATCGTTGGTCGAAACCACAGCCTGGCGGCGGCCGACCAGCACGCGCAGGCCGAGGTCGTCGCCTTCGGCGCTCTCGGATTCCTCGACCTGTCCGTCCCGCACCTCGATCGACAGCGACATCCCGCGGACCGCGACCGCATCGGCGGCGTCAGCCCCGGCCGCGCGCGCGGCGGCGACCAGACGCTCGGCACGGTCGGTCAGGATGGTTTGGTCGAACAGGGGTGAGGAGGGCGCGCGCATGATGGAATAGCCTTCAAATGGCGCGTTAGCGCGCGATGTTCAACCGGCAATTCGGACAATTTGCGCCCGGGCGGCAATACCTCGTCAATCATGGATTTCAAGGTTGCGTCAATCATGCGGCGCGAAGCCGCCCGCCGCAGAAACGGTTAACCCAGAACCTTAAGCGGATTCCGAGGGGTCTCTGCGATGCTCGCCACAACGACCGGGCCAAATAAGTCCGGCGTGGGAGAGTTTCGAGGCGTCAAATGCGAAGTGGCGGATGCCCCGCCGCGGGGTCGAGTCGCACGTTGCGGCTCGACCCCTTTGCCTTGCCTGTCCAGTTTGCGGCGCGCGACGCCGTGGCGGACGACGAGGTGCGGCATGTGGAGCTTCATCGCGAGCGCGTGATCGTGCGGCGTGCGGTACGCGGCGTACCCATGGCGCTCAACATGCCCTTGTCGGAGTTTCGCGGCGTCGCGCTCCGTATCATGCCGTATGCGCAAGCACACGAAGCCTTCGCCGCGGTCGTGCTCGAACATGAGGATTCCCAACTTGCTGTGCCGCTTTACGTTGCCGCCAACGTGGACAACGTGATGGCGGAGTGGCGTGCGTGGGGAAATGCTCTCGGCCTGCCGCTTTTGGTCACCGACGCCGACGGCAGCTTGCGCGAACCGTTCGCGCGTCTCGGGAAAATTCGGGTCGAACGTCCGCGGCCGCGCCGCCGCCGCCGTAGCGCGCTGAAGACCCGCCGCCCCTCCGCCTCGTTGCGCCGCAAAGCGGCCAGGATCACCGGCGCGACGCCGGTGCATCGCGACGAGCGCGAGATCATCGCGCGCGATTAAACGAATAATTTTGGCTTGGTTGAGTGTCGCGCGTGAGCGCGCGGACACTATTTGCAGCGCTGCAGCTTGACGGTGCCGCCGGGCTGCAAATGCAGCTCGATGTGGTCGTCGTCCACCTTGCGCAGGCCGTAATTGGTGCGCGCGCTGATCTGGCCGGTGGCGAATTCATCGACGACGCGGAAGTTGTCGGGGCCATCGCCGGTCACCGACCGGTTGCGGTAAGCCGGCACGCCGCCATGGCTGTCGGTGCGCTGGTTGCCGTTGAAGTCGACGACGCGATGTCCGTCGCAATCGATCGCGCCCTTGGCTGCGCTGTCGCTTTCGCCCCACCGGCCCGACACGGGATAGTTCTCCGCGAGCGCGGGCGTCGCGAGCGCGCAAAGCATGAGCAGGGCTGGCACGGCGACTTTCATGGCGATGCCTAGAATGCCAGAAATGCACGCAATCCACAGCGCGGAACGGCAAACGTGGCTAATCGCAAATTTCCGCAATCGTTCAATTGATTAACCCCACGGCCGGCCAACAGATTCACAGCTTTGTCCGCCAGATACGCCGTGTTTTCCAGACTTGTCCACAAAACGAAAGCCGCGCCCCGCAAAAGGGGCGCGGCTCAATCTCGCTAAAGCGGTGTCAGGCTACTTGCGCGGGCTACTTGCGCCAGCCCTTCATGGGCAGTTCGAGCTTGCTGGTCGCCAGGTTCTCAGGCCACACCGACACATAGTCCTTGCCGCGAAGCTGGATCAGATAGGTCGACGCCAGGGTGTTCTGGCCGGTCTCGTCGAACTTGACGCCCCGGTAGCCGATCATCAGCTGGTTCTGCTTGAGGTCGGTCGCCTTCAGCGCCGCCTGGATCTTGGCGGGTTCGGTCGAGCCGGCCCGGTTGATCGCATCGGCGAGAACCAAGAAGGCCTGCATCCAGCGCGCGCTGGTGTCATCCAGATCGCGATGATATTTGGCCTTGAACATTTCGTTGACGATGTAGCTGTTGGTGCCCGGCTTGCCGGAATCGAACGCGCTGCGGTTGATTACGCCCTGCGACAGATCGCTGGCGTTGGCGATGAAAGAGGGATCCGAAAACCCGGAGTCGTCGCCGATAATGATCGGCGGCAGGTAGTCGAGGTTTTTCATCGTCTTCATGTAGAGGATCGCGTCAGCCGTGTAGCTCACGAAGATGACGGCGTCCGGATTGAGTGTCTTGAGCTGCAGGACTTGCGCAGTGACGTCCGAGCCGTTGGCGTTGTACGGAATTTTCGCCGCCACCTTGATGTGGGCGGCATTTGCCGCATCGACGATGCTGGCTGCGACCGAGGTGCCATAGTCGGTGTTCTCGTTGACAACGGCGATGCTGTCCATCTTGCGGCCGGACTTCTTCAGATCGTTGAGAAATTGCGTGTAGGCCTTGGCGAAGTCGGGCGCGATCGGCGTGACGCGGAATGTCCATTTGAATCCGCGGCCGGTGATGTTCACGGCCACCGAGTCGGCGACGACGAACGGCACGCTCTGACGCTCTGCCACGGCCGTCGCCACCAGCGAGACCGACGACTGATAGGAGCCGAGCATCGCGGCGACGTGGTCTTGCGTGATCAGGCGCAAGGTCTGCTGTTGGCCGACCTGCGGGTTGCCTTGATGATCCGCCTCGTCGAGGACGATCTTGGCGCCGCCGAGGTTCGGCAGCCCGGCCGTCGCGCCGAGCGGCATATTTTTGAGTTCCGGGTGCGCATTGTTGACGATCTCGACGCCGAGATTGACCGCGTCTTTTGCCGATTGACCCGCACCCGCGCTATTGCCGGTCAGTGGATAGATGACGCCGATCTTCACATCGGCCGCGTGAGCCGGCGCGATCATGGCCGAAGCAAAAAGCACGGCAGCCACGATCCAATACCTTTTGGTCATAGAGACCCTCCCTGGTCTGGGGCGCTGTTTGAGAAATCGGCCCCTGTCGCGCCAACTCTACGCTGGCGTGCAGGCGGTTGTCAGCGGTCCCGTGGCGCAGGCCTGCCGCAAACTCCGCAATTGCCTTGGGGTTCAGGCCTTGCCGTAACCACCCGCCGTCGGCGTCTGGATGATGATCGCTTCGCCGGCGTCGATCACGGTCTCGTCGCAACCCTGCAACTTCTCCATGCGGCCGTCCTTGCGGCGCACCCAGTTCTCGCCGACCTGGCCCGGCTCGCCGCCCTCGATGCCGAACGGCGGCACGCGGCGATGGCCGGAGAGAACGGTGCAGTCCATCTTTTCCAGGAAACGGATGGTGCGGCGGATGCCGTCGCCGGCGTGCCATTTGCCCTTGCCGCCCGAGCCCGCGCGGATGTGGAAGTCCTCGAGCACGACCGGGTAGCGGAATTCCAGCACTTCAGGATCGGTGAGCCGCGTGTTGGTCATGTGCGTGTGCACGGCGTCGGTGCCGTTGAAGCCGGGACCGGCGGGCGAGCCGGAGCAGATCGTTTCGTAGTACTGATATTTCTTGTTGCCGAAATTCAGGTTGTTCATGGTGCCTTGCGCGGCGGCGAGCGCGCGCAATGCGCCGAACAGGCAGTTGGTTACGGCTTGCGACGTTTCCACGTTGCCGGCGACCACGGCGGCGGGAAATTCCGGCATCAGCATCGAATGCTTCGGCACGACGATGTTGATCGGCCGCAGGCAGCCGGCGTTCATCGGGATCTCGTCGTCCACCATCACGCGGAACACATAAAGGACGGCGGCGCGTGTCACCGGCTCGGGTGCGTTGAAATTGGTCGGCTGCTGCGGCGAGGTGCCGGTGAAATCGACGGTCGCCTCGCGTTTCTTCTTGTCGACCGCGATCTTCACTTTGATCACGGTGCCCTGATCCATCTCGTAGGAAAATTCCGCGTCGTGTAGCCGGTCGAGCACGCGCCGCACGCTTTCGGCGGCGTTGTCCTGCACGTGCTGCATGTAGGCCTTCACGACCGGCAGCGTGAACGACGCCACCATCTTGCGCAACTCCTGCACGCCTTTCTCGTTGGCGGCGATCTGCGCCTTGATGTCATTGACGTTCTGCACCGGGTTGCGCGCGGGATATTTCGCGCCGGTCAGCGCCTGCATCAGCGCCGCCTCGCGGAAACGGCCGCGATCGACCAGCTTGAAGTTGTCCATGTAGACGCCTTCCTGCTCGATGGTCGTCGCGTTCGGCGACATCGAACCGGGCGAAATGCCGCCGACATCGGCGTGGTGCCCGCGCGAGGCGACCCAGAACAGGATGTTGCGCTTCTTGTCGTCGAACACCGGCGTGCAGACGGTGATGTCGGGCAAATGCGTGCCGCCGTTATAGGGCGCGTTGATCGCGTAGACGTCGCCGGGCGCGATCTTGCCCTTGTTGTCGCGGATGATGGTCTCGACCGAGCGATCCATCGATCCGAGATGCACGGGCATATGCGGCGCATTGGCGACCAGCGTGCCGTCATGCGCGAAGCAGGCACAGGAGAAATCGAGCCGCTCCTTGATGTTGACCGAGTAGGCGGTGTTCTGTAGCGACACGCCCATCTGCTCGGCGATCGACATGAACAGGTTGTTGAACACCTCGAGCATCACCGGGTCGGCATGCGTGCCGATGGCGTGACGGCGCTTGGCCGCGACCGTGCGCGTGAGCACCAGATGGTTCTTTGCGGTAATCTCGGCCTGCCAGCCCGGTTCGACCACCACCGTCTGATGCGGCTCGATGATGATGGCGGCGCCCTTCACGCGTGCGCCGGGCGTTAACTGCGCGCGGGTAAAGACGGCGGCCTTGTGCCATTTCCCGTCGGAGAAAAATTGCGTGCGGCGCGCGGGGACGGGCAGGCGGCCGCGGCTTTTCTTCAGCGTCTTCTCGCGGAATTTCGCGCCGCCGCCGACCGCTTCGACCGACACCGCCTCGACCACCATCTGCTTTGAGCGGTCGATGAAGCCGAAGCGCGCTTTGTGCGCTTTCTCGAAGGCGCGCTTCATCGCGGCAAGCGGACCGGCGGTGACGACGAGCGGCATGTCGGTGCCGGCGTAGCGGATGTGCGCGCGCACAAAAATCTTGATCTTGGCCGTGGGCACGCCTTGGCCCGCGACTTCGGTCTTGGCGTCCTTGCCGAGCCGCGCGCCGAGGCGCTTGAGCGCGGCCAGCGATTTGCCGCCGAACGGCTCCTCGATCGCCTGCTGTCGTGTTGCACGAATGTCGGCAAGCCCCATTCCATACGCCGAGAGCAGCGAGGAGAACGGATGGATCAGCACGCGCGTCATGCCGAGGGCGTCGGCGACCAGGCAAGCGTGCTGGCCACCGGCGCCGCCGAAACAGTTGAGCGCGTAGCGGGTGACGTCGTAGCCGCGCTGCACGGAAATCTTCTTGATCGCGTTCGCCATGTTCTCGACCGCGATCTTGATGAAGCCGTCGGCGATCGCTTCCGGCGTCTTGCCGCCGATTTTCTGCGCCAGATTATTGAAGCCGTGCCGCACCGCGCCGCCGTCGAGTGGCTGATCCTGATGCGGTCCGAAAATTTTTGGAAAGAAATCGGGGATCAGCTTGCCGACCATCACGTTGGCATCGGTCAGTGCCAGCGGCCCGTTGCGCCGGTAGCAGGCCGGACCCGGATTGGCGCCGGCGGAATCCGGCCCGACGCGGAAGCGCGCGCCGTCGAAATGCAGCACCGAGCCGCCCCCGGCCGCGACGGTGTGAATGAGCATCATCGGCGCGCGCATACGCACGCCCGCGACTTCCGTTTCGAACGCGCGCTCGTATTCGCCGTCGAAATGCGACACGTCGGTCGAGGTGCCGCCCATGTCGAAGCCGATCAGCCGGTCGAAGCCAGCCTCTTGCCCGGTCTGCGCCATGCCGACCACGCCGCCGGCGGGCCCGGACAAGATCGCGTCCTTGCCCTGGAACAGTTCGGCGGCGGTCAGCCCGCCCGACGACATCATGAACATCAGCCGCGCCCCGGACTTCTTGCTGTCGAGCTCGCGGTCGACGCGCGCCACGTAGCGGCGCAAAATCGGCGACAGATACGCGTCGACCACGGTGGTGTCGCCGCGCGAGACGAGTTTGATCAGCGGCGACACTTCGTGACTGACCGAAACTTGCGAAAAACCGATGTCACGTGCGAGATCGGCGACCAGCTGCTCGTGCTCGGGATGCCGGTAGGCGTGCATGAATACGATCGCCGCGGTGTCGATGCCGTCGGCTTTCGCGGCTTCGAGGTCGCGCCGCACGGCGGCGAGATCGGGTGCGCGCTCGACCGTGCCGTCGGCCAGCACGCGCTCGTCGACCTCGACGACGCGCTCGTACAGCATGTCCGGCTTCACGATATGTCGCGCGAAAATCTTCGGCCGCGCCTGGTAGCCGATCTTGAGCGCGTCGCGGAAGCCCTTGGTGATCAGCAGCAGCGTGCGCTCGCCCTTGCGCTCAAGCAGCGCATTGGTGGCGACGGTGGTGCCCATTTTCACCGCGCCGACGCGGCCGGAGGGGATCGGCTCGCCTGATTTCAGGCCGAGCAAGTCGCGGATGCCCTGCACCGCGGCATCGGCATAGGCCTCCGGATTTTCCGACAGCAGCTTGTGCGCGGTGAGCGAGCCGTCCGGGCGGCGGCCGACCACGTCGGTGAAGGTGCCGCCGCGATCGATCCAGAAATCCCAGCGCTGCGATGATGTCTTTGCCGGCATGGCTTCAGGCGGTGGACGCGACCGGCGCACTATGTCCGGCCTGTCGGGGATAAAACAAGGCTGCTAGGCTTCGCCCCGCAAAGAATTAGGGCTACCACGCATGCGCCGGATCGTCACAATAACTGCTGTCATTGCTGCGCTATTCATGGTCGCGGCCACCGCGCATGCCGCCGAACTCAAGGTGTTGAGCGGCAACGGGGCCAAGGCGGCGGTGCGCGATCTCTGCGCGCAGTTCGAGCATGCGACCGGCAACAAGGTATCGGTCCATTTCGAGGTGAACGCCGACCTCAGGAAGAAGATCGAGGCGGGCGAAGCGTTCGACGTCGCCGTGCTCAATCCGCCAGTGCTCGACGCGCTGATCAAGGCCGGCAAAGTCGTCGCCGGCAGCCGCGCCGATATCGGCCGCGCGGGGCTCGGCGTTGCGGTGCGCGCCGGCGCACCCAAGCCGGACATCGCCACCGTCGATGCGTTCAAGCACGCGTTGCTGGCGGCCAAGGCGGTCGCCTATCCGGGCAAGGGCGCGAGCGGGCTTTATTTCGTGAGCCTGCTCGATCGCATGGGCATTACAAACGAAATGAAACCAAAGCTCAAGCCGATGAAGGCCGAAGACACGGTCGAGGTCGTCGCGCGCGGCGAGGCAGACATGGTCGTCGTGGTGTCGACGCGCATCACCGGCGTGCCAGGCGTCGAGCGCGTCGGGTCAATTCCGGAAGAGCTGCAAACAAAAATCGGCTTCGCCGCGGGCGTCAGCGCGTCGGCCAAGGAGCCGGCAGCCGGCAAGGCGCTGGTGACTTTCTTGAGCGCGCCGGAAGCTGCCGCGACGCTCAGGGCGAATGGCGTCGATCCCGCGCATTAATTGTTGCGCATGATCTTTTCCGAAAACCGGTTCCCACTTTTCGGGATCATGCGCTAACCGCGCGTCACCCGCATGCGCTGGCCGACGACGACGGTCACCACCACCGCGGCGGCGTAGAGCAGCGTCGAAAGCTGGATCGGCTCGCCATTGACCGGCGCCGCCAGCGCCACGATCACGAACGGCTGCAGCAGCATCATCTGGCCGACACGGGCGACGCCGCCCATCGCCATCGCGGCGTTGAACACGAAGAACGCGAAGAACTGGCTGACAAAGCTGACGTATGCGAGACCGAGCCAGGCCGGCAGCGGCACGTTTTGCAACGTATGCGGCCGTAGCGCGATCATCGCGATGGCCGAGAGCGGCAGGAACAGCGCGACCTGCCAGCAGATCACCTCCCAGCCCGGCATCTTCATGCTCAACCTGCCGGACAGCGCGTAGCCGAACGCGCCCGCGATGACGGTGCCGAATAGAAACAGATCGCCGAGCGCAACCGTGTGCGCGCCGCTCTGGTGCACGACGAACATGACCACGATCGCTGCACCCGCAAGGCTCGCCAGCCAGAAGCCGAGGCTCGGCCGTTCATGCGTGACGAGCGCGGCGGCTGCGACCGTCACCAGCGGAATGATGCCGAGCACGACGCCGCCGTGTGCGGCCGGCACGTGCGCCATCGCCAGCGCCATGAAAATCGGAAAGCCGATGATGGTGCAAACGCCCGCTAAAATGAGATCGGGCAACAGCGCGCGGGGAAACGGGCGCCGCAACACCAGCAGCAGCAACAGACCGGTGCAGCCGGCGATGGTCGCGCGCGTCGCGGTCAAAAACAGCGGATCGATGGTGCCGACCGCGAGTCGCGTCGCCGGCAGCGTGCCGGCAAAAAGGCAGACGCCGGCAAAGCCGAGCGCGATTCCGATCTTTTCGTGGGAAGAAGTCATGCAGCCGCCGCAGAAGCTATCCGCTGCCGCGGCCGAAGACTACCGCTGAATGACGCGAAAGCGCGCTTGCGCCGTCTAGTGCCCCATTCCAGGCATCACCTGGCCGTTATAGATGTCAGTGTTCGGCGGTCCTTCTACCGACAGAATACCAACCAGACCACGCTCTGCGCGCGCCAGCGCATGGTCGACAAGCGTGTAGTTGCCGGGCACGAGCAATTTGAATTCGGTGATGACAGCGCCGCCCGGCGGAACGGTGACGGTTTGGATTCCATTGAGAGGCGGACTCTGGAGACCGCCGAGCATGTAAACCCTGTCGAATATTTCGCCGATAACATGGAACGAGGACGTGAAGTTCGGGCCGCCGACGCCAAAGAAAATGCGCACGGTGTCGCCGACCTTGGCGTGCAGCGGATGCAGCTTGGAAATGGCGCCGACGGATCCGTTGAACACGAAATACTCCGGCTTTTCGTCGAGCAGTTTCTCAACGCTGAATTCCTGGCTGCCGTGCTGTCCGAATGCCTTGTCGGTGTAGATCTCGCCTTGCATGACGTAGAACTCGTGATCGGCCGGCGGCAACCCACCCTCCGGCTCGACCAGAATCAGTCCGTACATTCCGTTGGCGATGTGCTCGGCGACCATCGGCGTTGCGCAATGGTAGACGTACAGACCCGGCACCAGCGCTTTCCACGTCATCGACTTTTCCTTGCCGGGGTCGACTTGCAGCGCTGCCGCGCCGCCGCCTGGTCCTGTGGCCGCGTGGAAGTCGACCGAATGGATCATCGAACTGTCGGCAGAATTCTTCAGGTGGATATCGACCGTGTCGCCGACGCGCACGCGGATGAAGGGGCCAGGCACTTTGCCGTTGAATGTCCAGTAACCGAAGGTCGTGCCTTCGGCGAGCCGGCCTTCGACTTCGACCGCCAGCAGATCGACTCGCACCGTCTGCGGCTCGCGCCGCGTAATCGGCGGGGGAAGATCGTCGGGCGCGCGCGAGATATCCGCCTCGACCACGGTGGGCGCTGGCGGTTTCGGCGTGACGATAAACTGGCCTTGCATGCCGGCCAGCCGGTGTCCGGGCACACTGCAAAAATAAACGAAGTCACCCGACTTGCCGGCACGGAATGCAAGCGTCGTGCTCGCGCCTTTGCCGGTAACGCGGGGCGAGCGCGCGTCCTGGTCCGGGAAAACGATGTCGTGCTCGGCGCCCTCGCCATTGATAAGCGTAAGCTGAACCACTTGCCCTTCGGCAGCGGTCATTACCGGGTTCACCTTTCCATCGATTGATCCGCCGACTCCGATAAAGACCATGCGGCCTTCCGCAATTCCTGAGCGTAATGTGTAGCGCGCGTCGGGAATGTAGGTGACGGCGGGCGCAACATTAGTCGCTGCCGCGGGCGCAGGAGGATTTTGCGCGGCTTGTTGCGGCGAGGATGGTGCTATCGGCGCCGGTGATGCGGCAGGAGTCGCGCTGCTCGCAGTCGCCGCCGCGCCGCCGCCAGCGGACGCCAGATAGGCGATAACGTCGTCGCGGTCGTGCTCGCTCTTGAGGCCCGGGAACGGCATTTTGTTACCGGGCACCACCTTTTGCGGATCGGTGAGATAGGCGCCGAGCGTTCTGGCATCCCACACGATGTTCGCCTGCTTCATAACCGGCGAATACGTGTAGCCCGCTTCCGTGCCGGCTTTGCGGTCGATCACGCCGGCAAGTGATGGGCCGATCATGTTCTTGCCCGGCGTCAGCGAATGACAGGCTTGGCATTTCCGGAAGACCTGACGGCCGGCGGTAGCATCACCATGGATGCCGGCCGTTGCAGATGAGGCGGCGGTTTGTTGCGCCGGAGCCTTCGGCGCTGGTGCATTGGATTGCGTTGCTGGCGAATTGGCAGAAGTCGAAGGCGGCGTTCCGCTCTTGGTTTGCTGGGTCGTTTTCGAAGCATTTGGGGCCGCCGCAGCTGCCGCCGCCGCACTCGGCTGCGGCTTATTCGTTTGCGGGGCAGCCTTGGAGCTTGATGGCTGGTTTTGTGAAGCCGCCGACGGTTGGGAAGAACTATTGCTTGTCTGGTCCGACGACTCATTTGAAGTGGTTTGAGAAGAAGTCGTGGGAAGCGATGCAACATAAAACAGTGGAACAACCAAGCAAATGCCGATGATCAGAATGAGCCAATCGCGGGCGAATTCCTGAACTTTTTGCCACATGGTTTTTGCTTGCGTGTTTGATGTTGCGAACGTTTCCGAACAGCGAAACGCCCCTGACTGATAATAAGCCAGATTACACATCGGGGCGAAGCAAGGGTGCTATGCATTCGGAAATTGCCCGGCGCGATGATTCGCCTCATCGCAGGTTGGGTGCCGCGTAATGCATCCTCCAATGAGGCCTGCTCCGCCGAAAATTGGCGAGGCGCCCGGCGGGTGCTCCGCCGGACGCCTCTTCAAACATATCAGCCGGCCTGTAAGCCGGGTTCTGTAAGGCATGTCACCAAAGCGACATGCGTGACGACCATTCCTCTTGCACGCCGGTTGCCCGGCGCATCAAGCAACCTACCCGAATGACTGGCCCGGACAGGCCTGAGACTTCACGTCCCGCGTCATTCCTATTCGGTCTTGCTCCCG
>JBAUHH010000076.1:0-6097 GCA_049680165.1 Pseudolabrys sp. | reverse complement strand
AATGGAGACTTGTCATGGCCGGGCTTGTCCCAGCCATCCCGATCAGGCGGGCACATCGCGTCCCTAAGCGGGATCACCGGGACAAGCCCGGTGATGACTGAAAAAGAAATCATGCGCTCGCCTCCAGGGCGCGGCGGACGACCGCGCGCACGAGGTCGCGGCGGTAGTCGCCGGTGGTCTGATGATCTTCCAGCGGATCGACCGCATCGGCCGCGGCTTCGGCGGCGGCGCGGAATGCTTTGTCGTCCGGCACCTTGCCGTTGAGCACGGCTTCCGCTTCCGCAATGCGGCGGGGGCTCGCTTCGGCGCCGCCGACGCCGACGCGCGCATCCGCGATCTTGCCGCCGTTCAAACGATAGGTAACGAGCGATGCCGCCATCGCGAAATCGCCGGCGCGGCGGCTGAACTCGTTGAAGCCGAATTTCGTCTCGGCCGGCAGCAGCGGCAATCGCGCTTCCGCGAGCAATTCGTCCTCGGCCAGCGCGGTGGACATGATGCCGGCGAAGAAATCCTTCGCCGCGATCAGCCGCTCGCCGCGCGTGCTTTTGGCGACGACGGTCGCGTCGAGCGTAGCGGCGACCAGGCACCATTCGGAAGCCGGGTCGGCATGGGCGAGGCTGCCGCAGAACGTGCCGCGCATGCGGATCGGATAATGCGCGATGTGGCGCACGACAGCGGAAAGTAATTTGCCGAGCGGGCCGTCGGCGGCGCTTTTATGAAACGCGGCGTGGCGCACCCGCGCGCCGATTAAAAGCTGGCCGTTTTCGGCCTTGAGCGTGTCGAGCCCGGCGACCTCGTTGATGTCGACGAGATGGGCGGGCCGGGCCATGCGGAACGCCATGATCGGGACGAGGCTCTGGCCGCCGGCGAGCACGCGGCCGTCTTGCGGCGCCACCTTCGCCAAAATCGCCAGCGCTTCATCGAGCGTCTTTGGCACATGGCGAACGAAGGGCGCGGGCTTCATGCAACAACCTTAAACGCAACTGTTTGCACGCAAACGTTAAACGGCGGCTGGGGTTTGTCAAACCAAGGCCCACTCCGCCTCATCCTGAGGAGCGGTCCGAAGGACAGCGTCTCGAAGGATGGGGCGGCCACCAATCTGGGGTTTACCCGAGATTGGAATTGTAAAGTACACAAGTCGGCTATAGCCGACTTGTGATGCTTCGAGACGCGCGCTATGCGCGCTCCTCAGCATGAGGCCGATTATGTGCCTCATGTGAACCGCACTACGCTTTCTTGTCGAGCCGCGCTTCCTGACGCGTCGGCTCGAACAGCTCCACCGGATTGCCGGACGGATCGTCGGCGATGATCTGCTTGCCGCCGACGCCGGTGACGATGTCGTTGCGAAAATGGACGCCCGCCGCGCGCAGCTCGGCAACTTTAGCGGCGATGTCGTCGACCTCGACCGCGAAACGATTCCAGCCGCCGGGCGCGGGCTTGGTGCCGTCGGGCATCGACTGGCCGCCGCCGGCCGACGGATTGGGTGCGCTGAGCACGAGGCGCAGATCGCCGCGCGAGAGCATGGCGAAAGCGGGTGCGGGATGCATGATTTCGCGGAAGCCGAGATGGCCGCAGTAGAACGTGATCGCGGCGTCGACGTCGTGAACGATGTAGCGGACCTGGACCGTGGCCATGCCGTGCGTCTCCCTTGGTCGCGCCCCCGGCTCTCCATTTTCAGCGGCAACAGCGCGCCGCAGCAGAGGCCGTTAACCAAAAATTAACGATAAAAGCCCGGCCGCGCCATCTCCGGCTAAGCTCCGGAAAACGCCTGGGGAGGCGAGACGACAATGCTTACGAAGCTGGCGCGCAGCGTGATTCTGCTCTTTATCGCAGCCTCGTTTGTGGCGTGGGTCGCATCCATGACGAAGAACGGCGAGGCCGCGCCGGCAAACGACGAGCCGGTCATCGAGCACCTCTGGGCTTAAGCGCGCGCCGCGCCTAGCTTCCCACCTTCAATTCTGACACCAGGCCGCGCAGCGCGGCGATGACCGACAGCGGCACGATGCGGCCGGTACGCGGATTCTGCGACGGAATGCCGGCAATCGTCATCGAGAACTGCACGACGTCGGAATCGACGTCGATGCGGTGCGTGTTGCGGGTGATCGTCGGGTCGGCCCAGATCTCCAGCCGCGTCTTGTCCGGCCCGATGCCGGCGAGGCTCAAGGCGGCGGCGACGTTGACGTTCGCCGGAAAGCCGCGCGCGCCGTCGCGCGCCGTGCCGTCGAAAACCTTCAGCGGCTTGGCGAGATTTTTCACCGAAATGTTGTGTTGAACGAGATAGGGCGCGCCCTCGAGTCCGGCTGGCGGCTTGCGCGTCACCATCGTGACTGAATTTATTTTTCCTTCCGCTGCGGCGCGCACGGCGTCGAAGCCGATCAGCGCGCCGGTCGGCGCCAGAATGCGCGCGCCGGATTTTTGCGCGCGCGCGACCAGGTCCCAGTTGTCGAGGAGTTGCGCGACCGAGAGCGGCATGAACAGCTTGCCCTTGTCGATGACGCTGATGGCGATGTCGCGGAACAGCGCGGGCGGCAAACATTCGACCACGAGATCGCAATCGTCGGCGAGCGTTTCGACGGTGCGCAAGGCGATGGCGTCGCCGATCTGCGGCAGCGCGCGGCGCGCCTTGTCGGCGTCGCGCACGGCGACGGCGGTGAGCGTGAGGCCGTCGATGCCGTCAATCAGGCGGCGCGCGACTTCGAGCCCGACCGCGCCGAGCCCGGCGATCCCGATGCGCAAGGGTTGTTTGTGGGACAAATGAAGCTCCGTCTTTTTATTGCTTATACCCAATGCGCGTGGCGAACTCACTTTCCCTCTCCCCTCCGAGGGAGAGGGGAAGAGTGCGAGTGGCACGCGCGACACTCATCTGCGCCCGGAGTAGTTCGGTTTGCGCTTCTCGAAGAAGGCGCGCACGCCCTCCTGATAATCGGGATTCATGCTGGCTTCACGTTGCAGGTCGCGCTCGAGATCGAGCTGCTGGTCGAGCGTGTTGTTGGCCGACTCGTTGAGCGCGCGCTTGATCAGGCCGAGGCCCTTGGTCGGCGCGCGCGCGAAGCGCTGGCAGATGGTGTCGGCTTCGGTTTGCAGGCCTTCGTCGTCCACGACTTTCCAGATCAGGCCCCATTGCTCCGCCTGCTCGGCGCTGATCGCGTCGGCGAGCAGGGCCAGCCCGCGTGCGCGGGCATCGCCGGCGAGGCGCGGCAGGAACCAGGTGCCGCCGGAATCCGGAATGAGGCCGATGCGCGCGAGCGCCTGCACGAAGGTGGCCGAGCGCGCGGCGATGACGATGTCGCAGGCAAGCGCGATGTTGGCACCGGCGCCGGCGGCGACGCCGTTGACCGCGCAGACGATCGGGATCGGTATCGCGCGCATGCGGCGGATGAGCGGATTGTAATGGGCCTCGAGCGCGCCGCCGAGCACGCGCGCTTCGCCCGGCTCTTTCGCCAGCCGCGTGGTGAGATCCTGGCCCGCGCAGAAGCCACGGCCGGCGCCGGTGATCAGCAGCGCGCGGCATTCCTTGTCGGCTTCCGCGTCCATGAGCGCGACGCGCAGCGCGAGATGCATCGCCTCGTTGAACGCGTTGAGGCGCTCCGGCCGGTTGAACGTGATGATGCGGTAGCCGCTGCGCTTGGCGGTGAGGATCGGCGGGTTGTTGATGTCTTTCAGCTCGGCCATTGGCGTCTAGCGTCCGAGAAATTTGTCGAGCTGGCCGGTTTCATCGTTGCCGCCGGCGACGTCGGCGGCGATGCGCTCGTACAGCCGCGCGGCGGCTTCCAGCATGGCATGCTCGGCGTGGTCGTCGCCGACGAAGGCGGAGATTTCCTCAAGCTCCGCGACCCACCGGTAGGCTTTCGGATACATGCTCGGGATCTGCTTCGACAAATAGCCGAGCAGGTCCGGGCGGCTTTCGGCGAGCTCGGCTTTGAGCGCCTCGGCCGAGCCGTTGCGCGTGGCGGCGAGAAACATGGCGGCGCCGAGCGCGGTGAAACCCTTGGTGATGCCGGCGTAGGACATTTTCAGCGCCGAGGCTGTGGCGACCGAGCCTTCGAGGACGCGCACGACGAGGCCGTGGTCGTTGAGCTTTGCGAATTCAGGCGCGGCCGGACCGGAGGCGTAGAATTTGGTGTTCTTGGCTCCGGGCTTGGGCGGCGGGCCGATGATGCCGGCGCCGACTAAGGCGCAGCCGGTCGCCTTCACCACCGCTTCGATCTTCTCGACCGTCTTCGGGCTGACCGCATTGCAATCGACATAGAGCGGCTTCCTGTTGGCGGCGGTGAGCATGGGAGCAAGGCGTTTGGCCAGCGCCAGCGCGTCGCCTGGCGGCACGATCGACAAAAGGTAATCGGCCTCGGTCAGTTGCGCGTCGGAGACGGCGGTCATGCCGGCCTCGCGCGCGCGTTTGGCGCTTGCCTCGCTGCGGCCGGCAAGGGAGGTGAGCACCTTCACGCCGCGCTCGGTCAGGCACTTGGCGACGGCGCTGCCCATGCTGCCGGGCGCGATGATGGCGATGGTCGGGGTCATGAACGGTCTCCGCTCGTGCAGTTTACAAGCATCATCCGCCCGCCACGACAGGCAAAATATGCGCTATGTGCGATACTGTTATGTGCGGTAGCAGACATAAAAAAACCGCGATAAACTGGCCATTCTGTTGAATCGCGGATGCGTGAACGCACAGGCGTCGCAGCAGTGATCCGCGACACCCAAAGGACATCGGTTGGACAAGGGACAAAGGCATGCCGGCGCGTCCGGCACAATGGACGCGCGCGTCTGGACACAGATTCTCTTGCGTTACCGCGAGCCCAGCGGCGCGCGCGGCCTGGTCGAGCTTGGCATCACCTTCGGACCGCTGGCGCTGCTCTGGGCGCTGATGTGGGCGTCCTATTACGTCGGCCTGTGGTGGCTCACTTTGCTGCTGGCGGTTCCGGCCGCCGGATTTCTGGTGCGGCTGTTCATGATCCAGCACGATTGCGGGCATGGCGCGTTCTTCCACCACCGCATGGCCAACGACTGGATCGGGCGCGCGCTCGGCGTGCTTACCCTGACGCCGTACGATTTCTGGCGCCGCACGCACGCCATCCATCACGCAACCTCGGGCAATCTCCAGCACCGCGGCATCGGCGACGTCGATACACTGACGGTGCGCGAATATCTGGCGCTGCCGCGCTGGCGCCGGCTGAACTATCGCCTCTACCGGCATCCGGCGGTGATGTTCGGCGTCGGGCCGGCCTATCTCTTCATCCTGCGGCACCGCCTGCCACTCGGCCTCATGCACAGCGGCTGGCAGCCCTGGTTCAGCACGATGGGGACCAATGCGGTGATCGCGATCATCGCCGCCGTCCTGATCTGGCTGGTCGGCATCGACGCATTCCTGGTGGTGCACGGGCCGATCATGTTGCTGGCGGCCACGATGGGCGTGTGGCTGTTCTACGTGCAGCATCAGTTCGAGCACACCGTCTGGGCCGACGACGAGCAATGGAATCTGCATGAGGTCGCGCTGCACGGCAGTTCGTATTACGTGTTGCCGGGTTTCCTGCGCTGGTTCACCGCCAATATCGGCGTGCATCATGTGCACCACCTGTGCAGCCGGATTCCGTATTACCGCTTGCCGCGGGTGCTGCGCGAGCATCCCGAGCTCGGCGCCATCGGCCGGCTCACGCTGTGGCAAAGCATCAAAGGCGTGCGGCTGGTGCTGTGGGACGAGAGCCGCAAGCGGCTGATCTCATTCCGCGAGATGCGCAGAGGGCTTGTCGCGGCGCAATCGGCGTGACCCGTTTCTCTTCATCTCCCTTTTCAGGGGGACGGACCGAGCGCCGTCACGACGAACCTCACGGATGCGTCGCGCCGCCGTCCACATTGACGATCTGCCCGGTGATGAAGGCGGACGCCTCCGACGCCAGAAACAGCGCGGTGCCGACCAGGTCTTCCGGCGTCTCGGCGCGGCCGACGCATTGCATGGCGATGATGCGTTCCTTCTGCGCCGGCGTCACGGTCTTTCGCTCGATCTCGGTGAAGGTCGCGCCGGGCAATATGGCATTGACGGTGATGTTGTCGGGGCCCAGCTCGCGCGCCATCGAGCGGCTCATGCCGACCAGCGCCGCCT
>JBAUHH010000075.1:0-3292 GCA_049680165.1 Pseudolabrys sp. | reverse complement strand
GCCGTATCTTCATTGCCGGCGACGCGGCGCACAGCCACCCGCCTTATGGCGGCTACGGCCTCAACAACGGCCTCGAGGACGCGGTCAATTTGAGCTGGAAGCTCGCGGCCCGCTTTGCCGGCTGGGGCGGCGAGCGGCTGCTCGAAACCTATTCGCTCGAGCGCGAGCCGGTGTTCCGCGACGTGGCGGAAGACTTCATCGCCGCGCGCATCCGCGAGGACGACGCGTTTTTTGCCCGCTACAATCCTGCGCGTGACCGCGCCGAATTCGAAGCCGCCTGGAAGGGGCGCGAAACCGACGTCGGCTCGCGCCGCAAGGCCTACGAGCCCAATTACGAGGCTTCGCCGATCGTGTTCGGCCCGCCGGGCGGCAGGACAACCGCACATGGCGTGCACAGTCTCAAGACGCGCGCGGGCCATCATTTGTCGCCGCAAGTGCTCTCGAGCGGACGCAATGTGTTCGAGGAACTTGGCCGCGAGTTCACGCTTTTGGCGTTCGGGCAGGACGCGGATGATTTCGAGCAGGCGGCGGGGCCGCGCCGCATTCCGCTGAAGATCGTGCGCGACAGCGCGCGGACGGCGCGCGACAACTATGGCGCGTCGCTGATCCTGGTGCGGCCCGATCAGCATATCGCCTGGGCGGGCGATGCGGCGCCGGACGCCGACACGATCCTGCGGAAGGCGGCTGCTCAATGATGCGAAGGCTTGCGGTTCTCGGCTTCGCACTTCTGCTCGCCGCGTCCGCGCGCGCCGCCGACTATCCGACGCATCCGATCAAGCTCATCGTTCCGACCGCGCCCGGGGGCGTCAACGACATCGTCGCCAGGCTCATCCAGCCGGGACTCACCGCCGCGCTGAAGCAGCCGATCGTGATCGAGAACAAGTCCGGCGCCAACAACATCATCGGCACCGACTTCGTCGCAAAGTCGACGCCGGACGGTTACACGCTTGTCGTCGTGCCGGCCTCGCATTCGGTCAATCCGGCGGTGCGCGCCACTATGCCGTTCGACACCGAGAAGGATCTCGTGCCAATCATCCTCGTCGGCAAGAACGCGATGATGTTCCTGGTCAATCCGCAGGTGCCGGCGAAAAGCCTGCGCGACTTTGCCGCGCTCGCCAAAGCGAGCCCGAACAAGTTTTCCTTCGCCACGCCCGGCATGGCGAGCCAGGCGCATCTTGTCATCACGCAGTGGGAGAACATGGCAGGCGTCGTCGCGACCCACATTCCGTACCGCGGCGGCTCGCCGGCGACCTTGGCGACGATCGCCGGTGAAACCCAGTTCACTGTGATGTCGAGTACGCTCGCGGCGCCGCAGGTCGAGGCCGGCAAGCTGCACGCGCTGGCGATCGGCAGTTTGCAGCGCGACCCACATTTCCC
Source organism: Pseudolabrys sp. (assembly GCA_049680165.1). Classification (GTDB taxonomy): domain Bacteria; phylum Pseudomonadota; class Alphaproteobacteria; order Rhizobiales; family Xanthobacteraceae; genus Pseudolabrys. The sequence goes on along the minus strand of JBAUHH010000075.1, from coordinate 1,915 downwards.
CAACCTGCCGACTCTGAGCGAAGCGGGCTATCCGGGCCTCGAAGCGGTTACCTGGGTCGGCCTGTTCGCGCCCGCCGGCACGCCGCGCGAAATCATCACGCGCCTCAATGCCGAGATCGACCGCATCATTCATGAGCCCGGCATGGTGGCGAAGCTCGATGCGCAGGGGATCGTGGCGGCCGGCGGTCCGCCTGAAGTGCTCGGCCGCCTCGTGTCCGACGAGATCAAGCGCTGGACCGCGGTAGCGCGGCAGAATCACATCAGCGTTGCCCGGTAGCGCCCTTGATCCCGCCCGCTTTCCCTGCCACATGCGCCGCATGAACAAGCCGCTGGGGCCTTCCGATTCGATCCCGCTAACCCCGCTCGCCGTGCAGGTCGAGCGGCGGCGCACCTTTGCAATCATTTCCCACCCGGACGCCGGCAAGACTACGCTCACCGAGAAGCTGCTGCTGTTCGGCGGCGCCATCAATCTCGCTGGCCAGGTAAAGGCCAAACGCGACCGCCGCTCGACGCGCTCGGACTGGATGGCGATCGAGCGTGAGCGCGGCATTTCGGTCGTAACGTCAGTGATGACTTTCGACTACGACGGCCGCGTGTTCAATCTGCTCGACACGCCGGGCCACGAGGACTTTTCCGAAGACACCTATCGCACGCTCACCGCGGTCGACTCGGCGGTGATGGTGATAGACGCCGCCAAAGGCATCGAGGCGCGCACCCGCAAGCTGTTCGAGGTCTGCCGGCTGCGCGACATCCCCATCGTCACCTTCATCAACAAGATGGACCGCGAGAGCCGCGATCCGTTCGACCTGCTGGACGAGATCGAGAAGACGCTGGCGCTCGACACCGCGCCGATGACCTGGCCAATCGGGCAGGGCCGCGATTTCGCCGGCACCTACGATATCGACAGCGGCGAGATGCGGCTCTTGAGCGAGGATGGCAGAACTGTCGAGCGCCAGCCGCTCGATCTTTCGTCGCTGGCGGCGAAAAATTCGATGCTCGACGCAAAAGCGATCAGCGAGGAACTGGCGCTGGTCAAGGACGCCTGCAAGCGCTTCGACTTCGCTTCGTTCCGCGAAGGGCACCTGACGCCCGTGTTCTTCGGCTCGGCGCTTAAGAATTTCGGCGTGAAGGATCTGCTCGACGCGCTCGCCACGTTCGCGCCGCCGCCGCGCGCGCAGGTGTCGAACACGCGCACCGTGGACGCGCACGAAAACGCTATGACTGCGTTCGTGTTCAAGATCCAGGCCAACATGGACCCCAATCACCGCGACCGCATCGCCTTCGCGCGGCTGTGCTCGGGCAAGCTCACGCGCGGGATGAAAGCGAAGCTGGTGCGCACCGCGAAGCCTATGACGCTGTCGGCGCCGCAATTCTTTTTCGCGCAGGACCGCTCGGTGGCTGACGAGGCTTACGCCGGCGACGTGGTCGGGATTCCCAACCACGGGACGCTGCGCATTGGCGATACGCTCACCGAGGGCGAGAATATCTCCTTTCTCGGCGTACCGAATTTTGCGCCGGAAATTTTGCGGCGCGTGAAGCTCGGCGACCCGATGAAGGCGAAGAAGCTGAAAGAGGCGCTTCAGCAGATGGCGGAAGAGGGTGTTGTGCAGGTCTTCCGCCCGCTCGACGGCGCGCCGGCGCTGGTCGGCGTGGTCGGTCCGCTCCAGCTCGACGTGCTCAAGGTGCGGCTGGCGGAGGAATACGGGCTCGAGATCGACTTCGAGACGCCGGAATTTCAGCTCGCGCGCTGGATTTCGGCCGATGATCCGAAAAGGCTCGAGGACTTCGTGCAGGCCAATTATTCGAGCGTCGCCGACGACCTCGACGGCGACCGCGTGTTCATGGCGCGCAACCAGTTCATCCTCGACTACACGCGCGAGCGCGCGCCGGGATTGGTGTTCACCGACATCAAGGA
>JBAUHH010000074.1:0-1605 GCA_049680165.1 Pseudolabrys sp. | reverse complement strand
CGCGCTGGACGCCGCGCGACTACGCGGCGCTGGCGCGCGAGGGCTACGGCAAAAACGCCATCGTATTCCGCGCCGTGCGGCTGGTCGCCGAAAGCGTCGGCGCGCTGACGTTCCTCGCCTACGAAGGCGCGGCCGAGCGCGACACGCATCCGCTGCTCGCGCTGCTTTCGCGGCCGAACCCGCGCCAGGACGGCGCGGCATTTCTGGAAAGCGTCACGACGCATCTGCTGCTCGCCGGTAACGCCTATATCGAATCCGTCTCGCTCGACGGCGAGTTGCGCGAGCTCTACGCGCTGCGGCCCGACCGCATGAAAGTCGTGCCCGGTCCGGATGGCTGGCCGCAAGGCTACGAATACACCGTCGGCGGCGCGACCGTGCGCTTCGACCAGGGCGCGGGCTCTGAAAAATTCGTGCCGCCGATTTTGCAGCTCACATTGTTCAATCCGCTCGACGATTATTACGGCCTGTCCCCGCTCGAGGCGGCGGCGATGGCGGTCGACACGCACAACGCTGCGGCGGCCTGGAACAAGGCGCTGCTCGACAACGCGGCGCGGCCTTCCGGCGCGCTGGTCTATGACGGGCCGGACGGCTCGGTGCTCTCCGACGCGCAATTCGAGCGGCTGAAGAAGGAGCTGTCCGACCAGTACCAGGGCATGTCGAATGCGGGCCGGCCGCTGCTGCTCGAAGGCGGGCTCGACTGGAAGGCGATGTCGCTGTCGCCCAAGGACATGGACTTCATGGAGGCGAAACATGCGGCGGCGCGCGAGATCGCGCTGGCCTTCGGCGTGCCGCCGATGCTTTTGGCGATTCCCGGCGACAACACCTATTCGAATTATCAGGAAGCCAACCGCGTGTTCTGGCGGCAGACCGTGCTGCCGCTGGCAAACCGCATCGCCTCCGCGCTGGCGCAATGGCTGTCGCCGGCGTTCGGCGCAGGCGTGACGCTCGGCATCGACACCGACAGGATCGACGCGCTCAGCGGCGACCGCGCGGCGCTGTGGGACCGCGTCACCAAGGCGCCGTTCCTCACCCTCAACGAGAAACGCGCCGCCACCGGTTACGGCGCGGTGGAGGGCGGAGATGTTTCTTAATCCCTCCCCTGAAGGGGAGGAATAAGAATTAGAGCTACGTCGTTTACGCGTTGCTAGCCCGGCGGCTTGCCGGCTTGCGGCGCGGGCTCCGGCACGGCGACCTCCGCCGGCAGCAGGCAGCCGGCGATGACCGCGGAATAGACGTCGGTGCCGGCGTTGATGTCGGTCATGCAGAGCTCCGGCTTGTAGTTGAGGTGGAAGGCAAACCGGCCGGCGGCGTCGCTGGTGGTCTTGTATTTGTCGTCGAGCGTTACGGCCTCGTTCGGCTTGGTCTCTCCGCTCACGGTCAACTGGCCGTTTTCGTAGCGCGAGACGTTAATCCTGATTTCCGCCGAGGCGGCGCTGACGCCGAACATGAAAAGAATGAGAGCGCAAAGGGTTCGCATGTCGGTCTCCGCACGCTGACACGTGCTCGTCGCCCGCTCAGCCTTCTTCTTTAAGCCGGACGGCCGCGCGCCGCAATGCATGGGCGCCCCATGAACGACCTGATCGACACATTCTCCGCGCGCGGGGA
>JBAUHH010000073.1:0-6366 GCA_049680165.1 Pseudolabrys sp. | reverse complement strand
GGCTTGGGCGTTCGCCGGTATTTCCATGCCTGCGAGATGGCCACGTGGCGGAGTGGTTACGCAGCGGACTGCAAATCCGCGTACCCCGGTTCAATTCCGGGCGTGGCCTCCACTCACCCAAATTTCTCGGTCAGGCGCGCTCGCCGTTGGAGGCCGGCGTCGTCAGCCGCAGCGGCGCGCCGGGTTGACTATCGCAACCGTGCTGGTGGAGGCCGCGGCCGATCGGCGAAATGAATTCGCCGGCGATGTTGCGCGCGTCGGCGTAGGCCGGCTCGACGCCGACAGCCAATCCTGGACCGCCAGGCAGCTTCCAAGATTTTTGTTGAAATGCACCGGATTGGTCGAGTGGTGACCCGGTGATGCGCGGGGCTGATTACGTCCGACCGCGCCGCCGAACGAAATCCACATGTGCGCGTGCTGCAAGTGGACGATGTGGATGAACACGACGAGCATGATGTTGGTGCCCGACAGCGCGTATTGATACGCAGTATCGCCGAGCACATGGCTGCCGACGCCATTGATGACCGCGGCGGTCACCGCCAGCATATTGCCGAAAATCCAGGTGCCGGACGGGCGCATGAGAGGTGAGCGCGAGGCCGAGACATTCCGCCGCGCTCGTGCCATGTTCCGCGACGGATGGGCTTGGCAAACTCTTAATGGCTTTGTTATACGCCCCTTCACGCTATCGTTTGCGCTGTTCCCCGGTAGCTCAGTGGTAGAGCAACCGGCTGTTAACCGGTTGGTCGCTGGTTCGAATCCGGCCCGGGGAGCCAGCTTTTTCCGTCGCGGCAGGCTGCAAGCCACCACTTGAGAAGTCACGCGTTCAGGTGCCGGCCATGACGCCCTCGATCAGCTCACTGCTCACCGACCTGTACGAGCTCAACATGGCCCAGGCCTACCTGGACCGTGGCGAAAGCGGCGAAGCCGTATTCGAGTTTTTCGTGCGCAAGCTGCCGGAGCGGCGCGGATTCCTGATGGCTGCCGGGCTGGAGACGGCGCTCGATTATCTCGAGACAATCCGCTTTTCGGCTGACGATATCGATTGGTTGGCGAAGACCGGCCGCTTCAAGAAGAACCTGCTCGACTATCTCGCCGGCTTCCGATTCACCGGCGACGTGCACGCGATGGCGGAGGGCACGATCTGTTTTCCGCACGAGCCGATTTTGCGCATCACCGCGCCCTTGCCGGTGGCGCAGATCGTCGAGACGCGGCTGATCAACATCATGCAATTCCAGTCGATGATCGCATCGAAAGCCGCGCGCATGGTGCTCGCCGCGAACGGAAAGACGCTGGTCGATTTCGGCTTGCGCTCGGCGCACGGCGCGGAAGCCGGCCTGATGTCGGCGCGCGCAAGCTACATTGCGGGCTTTGCCGGCGCGGCGAACGTGCTCGCCGGAGAAATATTTGGCATTCCGATCTTCGGCACCATGGCGCATTCCTACGTGCAGGTGCACGACGACGAGAGCGCCGCATTCGAGAATTTCGCGCGAGCACGGCCCGACAATCTCGTGCTGCTGATCGACACCTACGATACCGAAGCGGGTGCGCGCAAAGTCGTGGCGCTGGCGCCGAAGCTGAAAGAAATCGGCGCGACGCTGCGCGCGGTGCGCATCGACAGCGGCGACCTGACCGCAATGGCGAAGAAGGTGCGGCGCATTCTCGATGACGGCGGCCTGAAGGACGTGACGATTTTTGTCAGCGGCGGCGTCAATGAAGATGTGCTGACCGCGATGCGCAAGGCGGGCGCGCCGATCGACGGCTTTGGCATCGGCGCCAATCTCGACACCTCGCAGGACGCGCCGACGCTCGATTGCGCCTACAAGCTGCAGGAATATGCCGGTGCGCCCCGGCGCAAGCTGTCGGAAGGCAAGGCCACCTGGCCCGGCCGCAAGCAGGTGTGGCGCACATACAATGCCGACGGCGGCATGCGCGGCGACACGCTCTCGCTCGAAAGCGACAAGCAGGCGGGCGAGGCCTTGATCGTACCGGTGATGAAGGGCGGCAAGCCTGTTGCGCCGGCGCCGACGCTCGCCGCCACGCGCGAGCATGCGGCGCGGGAGCTCAAGCGCTTGCCGAAGGCGTTGCAGCAGCTCGAACCCGGAGTGGCCTATCCGGTGACGGTTGCGGATGCGCTCAAGGCGCTCGCCGCACAAGTCGACGCCAAGACACGCCGCTGATGCGCCGTTAGCGCGCCGCCGTCCCGCCTCTGTTCCAGCCGCGCGCGCCCTCGCCGTAAATCTCGTGGCCGGTGTCGGTGACGACAACCGTGTCCTCGAGCTTGATGAAGCCGCGCGTCGGATGCAGCAGCGTGGTCTCGACCGAAACCACCTCGCCCGCCTCGAGCGGAATGTCGGCGTCGGTCGCCGGATAAGGCACCGGCCCGGTGGCGGTGAGCCGCGGCGCCTCGTGGCTGACCATGCCCATGCCGTGCGCGAGGAAATCCATGTGGTTGTGGTGCTTTGACTTCGCCTTCAGCGCTTCGCCGGCCTGATAGATCTCGCGGCCCATGGCGCCTGCCGTGATCGGCTTCATGGCGGCGCGTTGGATCTGCTCAATCTCGTCCAGCATGTCGACAAGCTCCGCGTCCGGCTCGCCCTGGATCGCCATGCGGCAGATGTCGCCGATGTAGCCGTGATAATTGCCGCCGGAGTCGAGCGAGAGAATGCCGTCCTTCTCCCATTTCTGCTCGGAAGGCGCGCGGTTGAGGCTGGCGCCCGTGGTGATCAGACAATATTCGAACGTCAGCCCGCGGTTGGTTTCCTCGCGGCGCAGCGCCTCGGTCAGCTCGTTCTTGGTCGCGCCGGGACCGTGGTTGGCGATCACCGCTTTCATCGATTCCAGCACCGCTTCGGACGCGACTTTCAGCTTCGCCAATTCATCGGCGGATTTTTTCACGCGCTGGCGTTCCAGCACGAACAAAGCGTCCACCAGTTCGGCTTCAGGAAACGCGCCGCGCAACACGATCGAGGCGTCATAAGGCAGGAATCCGAATTCAGCGGCGATGCGCTTCGGCTTCATGCCGGCCTTGCGCATGTAGTCAACCGCCTTCTGCATGGCGTCGACCGAGCCGGCCGTGGAGGTCTGCGTCTCCGGCGTCCACATCGGCTTTAATTCGCGCTGAAATTTTTCGAGCCGGTGGCCTATATAGGCCGCCTTCTCCGGCGCGCCCTTCGGATAAACGAACACCGGCAGATAGCGCGTGACGCCGGTCGCATCCATGTAGTCGAAGAAATTGGCGCGGTGGCCGCCGAGCAGATACTGCACGTTGTGTTTCGACGTCGCAACGACGACGTCGATGCCGGCTTCGTCCATCAAACGATCGAGGCGTGCGCGGTCAAACGGAACCGCAAGGCCGCTGGAATGCTGGGCGCTGACGTTCATGGATCGACTCCGGGTCATCCGGCCCGCGATGCGCCGCCGGCACACCTAAAGCTATTGCCAGAGCGCCTTGCTCGCAAGCCGCGCGCCGGCCACCAACGCCTCGAGCTTCGCCCACATGATCGAGGGGTGCACGCGGCGGTGGAACGGGCCCTGCGCAAAGCCGCAATCGGTGCCGGCAATGACGTTCTCGCGCCCGACGATTTCGGCGAGCCGGACGATGCGCTCCGACACCAGTTCCGGGTGCTCGACCACGTTGGTAGCGTGGCTGATCACGCCGGGGATCAGGATCTGACCGGGAGCGAGCTTGGCGTCCTTCCAGACCTTCCATTCGTGCTCGTGGCGCGGATTGGCGCCTTCGATGACATAGGCGCCGACCTTCACCTTGAGGATGAGATCGACGATGTCTTTCAGCGGCACGTCGCTGACATGCGGACCTGGCCAGCTCCCCCAGCAGACGTGATAGCGGATGCGATCCGCCGGCAGACCCTTGATGGCGTGGTTGATGATCTCGACCTGCGCGCCCAGCCAGCGGCGGTAATCCTCGAACTTCGCCGGCGGCACCATGCGGTCGTAAGTGACGGCATTGCGCGCGTCGTCGAGCTGCAGAACGAATCCGGCATCGACGATGATCTTGTATTCGGTGTGCATCGCGTCGGCGATCGCCTCGAGCAGCTCGTCATCGTTTTTGTAATACTCATTCTTGCGGTCGGGGATCACGCTGGCCGGCGCGGCGACAGGCAGGAACGCTTCCTCCACCTTCACGGTCTTGAGCGCAGCCTTGAAGTTGTCGATGTCGCGCTGAAGGTCGGCTTGCCCCGTGTATTTGATCGGCCCGACGCAGATCGATTCCGTTGTCGTGGCGACGCCGTCATGCGCGTCGAGCTCGGCGTAGAATTCCGCAAAGCGCTCGCGGTCGGCGCCGCGCTTGAACGGATTGGCGGTGTCGGTCTTGATCGGCCGCCGCTCGAAGCCGCTCAGCCGCTCTAGCACGTATTGCGACCAGCTGATCGACTTGCCGAATTCGCCGTCGCTCACCACGTCGATGCCGGTCTGCGCTTGCTGCTTCACGACATCGGCCACCGAGTTCGCCAGGCACTTGGCGTACGCGTCTTGATCGAACGGCTTGCGCCCCTGCCTGGCGCGCAGGAATTCCTGCAACGCCGGAGGACGAATGAGGCTGCCGACATGGCTGGTCAGAATGCGGTCACTGCTGCGTTTCATTATAGGAAGGCCCACTGACAATTCACTCGGACCACGCTATGCGCGAGCCTGCGTCCGAAGGCAACGGCTATTGGCGGTGAGTGGGCAGCGCCCCAATTTCGCTTAGGCCTTCACCACGCCGATGAGCTGGTCGAGCTTGGCGGGGTCGCGCTGCAAGATTTCGCTCGGCCCGTCGTATACGATGCGGCCACGATCCATGACGATGACGCGCGGCGCCATCTCGAGCGCAAGGCGCGTGTTCTGCTCCACCAGAATGAGGGCCATGTCAGTTTCGGTGAGCCGCTTCACCGCGCGCGCCAGTTCTTCCACGATGACGGGCGCAAGGCCTTCGGACGGCTCATCCATCAGCAGCACGCTCGGATTGCCGATCAGCGCACGGCCTATCGCCAGCATCTGCTGCTCGCCGCCGGAAAGCTGATTGCCGCGGTTGTCGGTGCGCTCCGCAAGCCGCGGAAACAGGTCGAACACGGTTTTCTGCGTCCAGTGGCCCGGGCGCGCGGCGACATCGAGATTTTCCTTCACAGTCAGCGATGGAAATATTTCGCGCTCCTGCGGCACGTAGCCGAGACCGGCATCGACGCGGCGATAGATCGGGAGCGCCGAAATGTCCTGGCCCTCAAGCAGCACCGAACCGCCATGCAGGTTGGTGTGGCCCATGATGGTGGCGAGCAGCGTGCTCTTGCCGACACCGTTGCGGCCGATAATCGACAATGTCGCACCCTCGGCAAGCGCAAGCCGGATGTCTTCGATCACCACGGTCTCACCGTAGCCAGCGAAGACAGCATCGAGTTCGAGTGCATTTTTCCGCTCAGCCACGGCGCGCCTCGCCCTGGCGGTTGCCTTCTTGCCCGAGGTAGACCGTCCTTACCTGCTCGTTGGCCATGATCTCCTGCGGCGTGCCGGTCGTGAAAATCGTGCCGCCGACCAGCACCGTTATTTTCTTGGCGAAACGGAACACGACGTCCATGTCATGCTCGATGATCAGAATGGCGATGTCCGGATCGAGGCTCGCCACCACGTCGAGGATAAGATGGCTCTCCGACGACGGCACACCGGCCGCCGGTTCGTCGAGCAGCAGCACGCGCGGCTTCTGCGCCAGTGCGATGGCGATCTCGACCAGGCGCTGGCGGCCATAGGGCAATTCACGCACCAGTTTGAGCGCATCGTCGACCAGCCGCAATGACGCCAGATGATCGAGCGCCTCGTCGATCACCACGCCGCGCGCGCCCATGGCGCGCCACAGATTGTTGCAGTGGCCATCCCGCTCGCCGATCGTCATGCAAAGATTTTCGAGCACGGTCAGGCCGCGGAACAGCTGATTGATCTGGAATGTGCGCGCGAGACCCCTGCGCGCACGCTGGGCCTGCGATAGCGCGGTGACGTCATCGCCCTCGAGCAGCACCTTTCCGGACGACGGTTGCAGTGCGCCGGTGATGAGATTGATCAGTGTCGTCTTGCCCGCGCCGTTCGGCCCGATCAGCGCCCGGCGCGCGCCGCGTTCGAGCGTCAAATCGATGTCGCGCGCGACCTTCAGCGCGCCGAAGCTGCGGTTTATGCCTTGCACCTGCAACGCCGGGGCCGTCACGACCTGAACCTCTTGTTGTAGTAATCGCCGGCCTTTTCGAGAAGGCCGAGCAATCCGCGTGGTGCGAACAGCACCGCCAGCACCAGCAGCAGGCCGATGCCGAATTGCCAGAAGGTCGGGCTGAATTTCGAGAGCTTGTCCTCGAGCACCATGTAGACAACGGCGCCGATGAACGCGCC
>JBAUHH010000072.1:0-3036 GCA_049680165.1 Pseudolabrys sp. | reverse complement strand
GCCGGCAAAACCAATCATAAGCAATCTGCACCGGAAAATTTTATCACGAGTGGAAAAAGGCGATACTTTAGCAACGTTCAACTATGACACGATCATTGAAGAATCTATGCCGATAAGTTCCTCGTCTTGGACGCCTCGCGAGGGTTATGGCATTGACGTAACAGGCGTAAAGAAAGGGTGGGCAAAGAAGTGGTTTGATTCTCACAAAATTGAAGAGGGAACGAAGTCAGAAATAAAATTGCTGAAATTACACGGCAGCATCAATTGGCGACTTTACAAGAATAACAAAGTCACGCTGAAAGCGCGGCCTTATGCTGTAAAAGGAAAAAAGGGGAAGCCAGATTTCGAGAATTCGGCATTTGTGCCCCCTGGATGGCACAAGAGAGTAAATCGTCAGCCGTACAGTACGATTTGGCGAAAAGCGCGGCTAGAATTTGATCGGTGCAAAACGCTAGTAATCGTGGGCTATTCGTTGCCAGATACCGATCTAATCGCTCGAGCGTTGTTTCTTGAAGTTGCTCGCCGCCGAGCAAGTGCAGGAAAATTTTTGAAGGAATTGCACGTCGCCGACGTCAGCGAAATAACCCAAAGAAAGATAATCGATGTTCTCCTGCCTGCACTCGGTCCCGAAGGTAAAGTCTTTCGCTATGGCGACGCCTTAGAATTGGCCACTAGTTGGAGCGAGCCGAAGAAAAAGTCTTAGTTGTTAGAGGGGCGATCTGCACCCGTTTGGAGAGAATACATGACGTCCCGTGCCATGCCGTTTATTGCCGCCGTGCTCGCCACCATGCTCGCTATCTTCCAACCCGCCCACGCCCAAACAGGAAAACGCATGACCACAGCCTCCGGCCTCCAGATCATCGACACCACGGTCGGCACCGGGGCGTCGCCGAAGCGCGGGCAGACCGCGGTCGTGCACTACACCGGCTGGCTCTACGAGAACGGCGCCAAGGGCGCGAAATTCGATTCATCGGTCGACCGCAACGAGCCGTTCGAATTTCCGGTCGGCGCGGGCCGCGTCATCAAGGGCTGGGACGAGGGCGTCGCCACCATGAAGGTCGGCGGCAAGCGCACGCTGATCGTGCCGCCCGCGCTCGGCTATGGCGCGCGCGGCGCCGGCGGCGTCATCCCGCCGAACGCGACGCTGATGTTCGATGTCGAGTTGCTCGGCGTGAAGTAGGGCGCGTCGTCACGACTCAACACGTCGTCACCGGGCATAGCCCGTCGAAGACGGGCGTGACCGCCCTTTTGTCCCGGTGACCCCGCTTAGGAACGCACTGCGTCCCTGATCGGGATGGCCGGGACGAGCCCGGCCATGACGGCTCTGGGTGATGACGGCTGAGGATGCGTCAAAGCGGGGATAAGTTTTCGCAAAAATATTTTCATGCGCTTCCGCGATATTCCCATGCACACACCCAAGGCGGCGGTCCAGGCCGCGATCGACCCGGCGCGCCGGCAGCGCGTCACGGGCGGCCCCAGGGCGTAGGCTCGCTCGCCTTGCAAGCGGCGTGATGCGAAAGAGCGTCCTCGCCTTGCGTGCGATCCGGCTTCGGCGCACCGCCTAATGCGCGCTTGTTCTGCGGGCTGTGGTCCCGGCCGCAAAGCTCCCCGCCACCGCGCGCAGTTGCGGCAGCAGGCGCTCGCTCGTCCACGCGCTGTTGAACCGCGTCAGATAAAGCGAGACGAAAGTCAGCGTCAAAGCATCGCGGGCGTAGCGGTACGAGGCGCCGAGCCGGTTGAGAAACAGACGAACGATCCGGTCATGCGCGTCGAGGGTGGACCGGCTGGCGGCCTGAAAGGAAACGAGACGTCCGTTCGCCAGCGTTCGGCTCAGCAGAAAGTGAAAGAGATCGAACAGCGGGGCGCCGTCGCAGTCGCCAAACTCCCAATCGACCGCGCGCCAGCCGCCATTGACCTGACGGATCAGGTTCCAGGCGGCGAAATCGCCATGATGAAAGGCGCGCGGCACGTCGTCGTCGCATTGAATCGAGTCGATCATGCGCTCGAACCAGCCGGCGATGTCGTCGCGGGGCAGGACATCGAATCGCGCGCGGTATCGCTGCGCGAGCTCCCGTAACGTCGTGCGATCCGGTCGCCAGAGCATCATCAGGAACGCGGGCATCGATTGCGGCGACAGGTGCAGGCTGGTTTTGCCGGCGATCCATTCCTGCGACGACATCCGGCAATCCGGAAACAGCCCGAGCGGCTTTGGCGCGAGGCCCGCGCAAAACATGTCGACCGCCTGCAAATTGCAGTAGTCGCGCTCGATGAACGGCCAGGCGGCGGGCCCCAGAGCGATTTTGATGACGCGATCGATCTTGCCGCTGCCGGCGGACAACAGGCTGACGACCGCCTTCTGCGTGGCCGATGGGCGGGCGACATAGACGACCGGGACGGCGTCGGCGCAGGCGGTCAAGCCCGCCTTGCGCCAGCTTGAGGGATCGAAATTCGCGACGCCGACGATCACCGTGCGCGGCACCCATGCGATCCGGTTGAGCCGGTGTGCGGTCATCGCGATCCGCCATTGCGCGCGCGCGAGCGCGCCGAGCGGCGACCATTGACGCAATACTTTTTCCGAATGGCGGCAGGCCACCGGCATAATCCAGCGCGGCCCGTCGCCGCCGGGAATAATGGCAAAGCGCTGCGACGGTGGAACCGCATGAGCCGGTGCGATTTCGCAACCGGCCGGGAATACGCGGGTGATGAGGTCGCCAAGTCGCAATGCCGAGGACCTCCCGTCGCGGGGCCGCCGAACGTCACGCGCGTGTCATGAGAAATCCGCGGCAAAGCGATCTGTTCCCGCGGAACCCGACCGCTTCGGTCCGGCGTTGTCGTTGCGGCATGCTATTGACATCCCGGCCCTCATAGGATTATATTCACATCACTCGATCCGCCGAGGGCGCTCTCATGAAGCGTCGTGACAGTGGGGTCGGGTGCGGTGGCCGCGCACGGGTGGAAACACGCAACACCCAAGGCGGCGGTCCAAGCCGCGGTTTTCCCGGCGCGCCTGCCGCGCGCCGAGGCCCCCGACGGCCG
>JBAUHH010000071.1:0-3634 GCA_049680165.1 Pseudolabrys sp. | reverse complement strand
GGCCACGACGTCACCGCGACGGACGTGATGCGTATTCCCGCCGATGTCGGCACCATCGTCGGCGCGGTGTCCGATGCGCTGTCCGCGCTCGGCGGCGCGAAGACGGACGCCAGCGTCCCTTTGTCTGGCGCCGCCGCCTAGGCTTCGGCCTGGGCGTGCTGCGGCTTTCGCCCGACGACTTCTGGCGCATGACGCCGCGCGAACTGGCTTGCGCGCTGGAGACAGCCAGCGGCCGCGGGCCGCCGCTCGACCGCGCCACGCTCACCGACATGATGACGAGGTATCCCGATGAGCTTTCTCGACAGCGGCAGCGGTGACGCGCTGAGCGCGGCGAACGAACTTTCCACCGCGCTCGACTCCGTGCGGTCGCGCGCGGACGGGCTTTCGATCAGCGCCAATACGTTTGCGGGCGCGATGACGCGCGCCTTCACGCAGGCGGCGAGCGGCGGCAAGCAGTTCGATGATGTGCTCAAGTCGCTGGCGCTGCGGATTTCGAGTCTCACGGTCGCGTCGGCGTTTCAGCCGATCGCTGGCGGGATTGCCGGCGGGCTCAATCAGATCGTCGGCGGCCTGTTCGGCGGCGGCAGCGGCGTTTCGCTTGCCGCCAGCATGGGCGCGATCAAGCCGTTTGCCTCAGGCGGCGTGATCGGCACGCCGACTTATTTCCCGCTTGCCGCGGGCGGGCTCGGGCTTGCGGGCGAGGCGGGGCCGGAAGCGATCGTGCCGCTGACACGCGGGCCCGACGGTCAGCTCGGCGTCGCCATGAACGGCGGTGCGGCGCCCGCCAATGTCACGGTGCAGATCGCGACGCCGGATGCGGCGAGCTTCCGCCGCTCGGAGGCTTACGTCACCGGCCAGATCGCGCGCGCGGTCGCGCGCGGCCAGAGGAATTTGTGATCGATGTCTTCCTTCCACGAAATCCTGTTTCCGCTCGACATCGCGCTCAAGAGCGCGAGCGGGCCGCAGCGGCGCACCGACATCGTAACGCTCGGCTCCGGCGCAGAAGAGCGCAACGCGCGCTGGGCCAATTCGCGCCGCCGCTATGACGCGGGCTATGGCGTGAAGACTTATCAGGAGCTGTCGGAGGTGGTCGCGTTCTTCGAGGAGCGGCGCGGGCGGCTGTACGGCTTCCGCTGGCGCGACCGGCTCGATCATTCCTCGGCGGCAAGCGACACGGTTGCGCCGACCGACCAGGTTATCGGTGTCGGCGACGGCACGACCGCGACATTCCAGCTCATCAAGACCTACGGCTCGCTTTATTCGCCCTATCAGCGGCGGATCGCCAAGCCCGCCAATGGTAGCGTGCGCGTCGCGGTTGCCGGGACGGAAGCGGAGGAGGGCACGGATTTCAACGTCGATAGCACGACCGGCCTCGTGACGTTTCTCGCCGGCCACATTCCGGTCAGCGGCGCGAGCGTAACGACCGGATTCCTGTTCGACGTGCCGGTGCGCTTCGATACCGATTATCTCGAAGTCGATTTGTCGGCCTTCGCGGCCGGCGCGATCCCGAAGATTCCGTTGATTGAGATCAGGCCGTGAGCTTCCTATCAGGCGAGAAGGTCAAGCGGAACATTGAGTGCTGCGGCAATTCTTTTGAGCGCCGCGGTGGTCCCTTTTCTTCGACCACTTTCCAGGTCGGACAAGTAGCCTTGGCCTATGTCGGTCTTGTGTGAGAGATAAAGCTGCGTCACATCTCGCCACTCGCGCAGGACACGCAGCGCGTTTTCGCCGGAGGCAATGCGATCGACAATCGTCTTTGGAATAAGCGGCGCGCCTGCCGCGATCTCTTTGCGCGCGCGCGCGACCAACCGAGCCGTGCCGGCATCTTCGTCGGCTTCCGCCGCCTTTGCCGCCAGCGCCTCGTATTCCTTGCGCGGGAGGATGGCAACTTCGCCTTTATCGGTCTTTTTGAAGCGCACGTTCATGGCTGGCCTCTTAATCATAGATATTTCTGCGGTTACCGACAGCGACGACGACGATCGAGGTTCTTTCCTCGATAAAGATAACGCGCCAGTCGCCAATGCGAAGACGGCAACCAGCGCCGCCTTTTAGGCGCTTCACGTCACCGGCCCCGTTCCTGGCATAGACCGTCAGCTTCGCGTCGATCCGTTTGCGGGTATCCGCAGCCAGTTTCACCCACTGACGGGTCGCGGCGGGCGTGAAGACGATCTCCTTCATGCCCGCGCATTATCGCATATAGCGATACCTGAAATCAATCGGAATATCGCGAAACGCGATAGCAGCCAATGCGAACCATTTCTTCAGCCCTGCAAGAAAAGTTCGACTCGGGCGTCACGACGTTGTGCCGCTGCTGGCTGATCACGCGCAACGACGGCGTGACGCTCGGCTTCACGGACCACGACGAGGACATTGTTCTGGACGGCGTGACGTGCCGCGCGGGCACGGGCCTGTCCGGCTCGGAGGCGACGCAGAAGCTCGGCATGGCGGTCGACGGCTCGGAAATATCCGGCGCGCTCGCCGCCGACAGCCTGAGCGAAGACGATCTCGCGGGCGGGCGTTACGACGCGGCGTCGGTGGCGATCTGGCTGGTCGACTGGAGCGAGCCGACCTTAAGCGTGTTGCTGGCGCAAGGCTCGCTCGGCGACATCAAGCGCGAGGGTGCGGGCTTTACCGCGGAAGTGCGCGGCTTGAGCCAGCGGCTCGCCGAGGACAATGGCCGCCTGTTCACCGCGACCTGCACCGCCGATCTCGGCGACGGACGCTGCACCATCGATCTGGCCGATCCGGCATTCCGCGGCAGCGGCACGGTCAACGTGCTCAACGCAACCTCGTCCTTCATCGCGTCTGGCCTGTTCCCATTCAAGGATGACTGGTTCACCGGCGGAAAACTGACCTTCACCTGCGGCGCCAATGCCGGGCTCAGCGTCGAAGTCAAAAGCCACCGCAAGATCGGCGCGCAGGTGACGGTCGAGCTGTGGCAGATGATGCCGCAGCCGCTCGCGCACGGCGATGCATTCACCGTCACGGCCGGCTGCGACAAGCGATTTTCGACCTGCCACGACCGCTTCGACAACGTCGTCAACTTCCGCGGCTTCCCACACATTCCCGGCAACGATTTCGTCATTCGCTATCCGCTGAAGGGCGAGCCGGGCAATGACGGCTCGAGCTTGCAATCCTGATGTCCGCGTCTCTCACCCGTTCCGTAATCGTCGCGGAAGCGCGCGCGTGGCTCGGCACGCCGTATCGGCACCAGGCGTCGCTCAAGGGCGTCGGCTGCGATTGTCTTGGGCTGGTGCGTGGCGTCTGGCGCGGCGTGATCGGTGCGGAGCCGGAACGCGCGCCGCCTTACGCGCCGGATTGGGCGGAGGCGACAGGGAATGAATCATTGGCCGCGGCGGCCGCGCGTCATTTGACAGCGGTGCCGCTCGATGAATTCGGCCCCGGTGACGTGCTGCTGTTCCGCTGGCGCGCGCATTTGCCGGCCAAGCACGCGGCCATCGTCACACCATGCGACAAGAATTGGCCGGACAAGATGGTGCACGCGCATGACGGCGCAGCCGTTGCCGAAGTCGCGCTCGCGCCGTGGTGGCGCAGGCGATTGGCCTACGCCTTCAGGTTTCCGGGAGTAGGGGACTGAGGACTCGCGGCGTTCTCTTTTCCCTCTCCCCTTGAG
>JBAUHH010000070.1:0-2903 GCA_049680165.1 Pseudolabrys sp. | reverse complement strand
CCCTCACCCGCCCTCGCTCGGCTTCGCCTCCGCGAGGGCACCCTCCCCCACAAGGGAGAGGGAAAGTGAGCAGGCCGCATTCGCCAATCAATAATCCACCCGCATCAGATAAAGCCCGTCCGGCGGGGCGAGCGGGCCGCAGCGTGTGCGGTCGCGGGCGTCGAGCGCGGCGCGCAGATCATCGCCGCTCCATTTGCCCTCGCCCACCAGCGCCAGCGAGCCGACCATCGAACGCACCTGCGAATGCAGGAACGAGCGCGCCACCGCGGTCACGGTCACTTCGTCGCCGTCGCGCGCGAGGTCGAGCCGGTCGAGCGTTTTCTCCGGCGATCTGGCCTGACATTCGGTCGAGCGGAACGTGGTGAAGTCGTGCTTGCCGGTAAGCCGCTGCGCGGCCGTGTGCATGGCCGCCGCGTCGAGCGGGCGCGGCACGCGCCAGGCGCGGCCGTTTTCCAGCGTGAGATCGGCGCGCCGGTTGAGGATGCGATAAAGGTAATGCCGCCGGATCGCCGACATGCGCGCGTTGAAATCGCCGCCCACGCGCTCCGCCGACAGAACGGCAACCGGATGCGGGCGCAGATGCGCGTTGAGCGCGTCGCGCACCGTGTCGGTGTCCCAGTCCTTGCCGAGATCGACATGCGCGACCTGCCCGCGCGCGTGCACGCCGGTGTCGGTGCGGCCGGCGCCCTGCACCAGCGTCTTCTCGCCGGACAAGGCTTCGACCGCCGCCGTCAGCACGCCCTGCACGGTTAGGCCGCCGGCCTGGATCTGCCAGCCGGTGAACGGCCGCCCGTCGTATTCGATGAGAAGCTTGTAGCGGGGCATTGTTACTTCTGTCATGCCCGCGAAGGCGGACATCCTAGACTTCGCGATTGTCGAACAGCAGCAGGTCGGCGCCGCCGGTGGCGAAGGTCTGCAAATCAGCGGCGGCAGCTTGTCCCTGCGGACTAGCAAAAGCAGCCTGAATGGCGGCCACGTCGTCGAATTGCAGCGTCGCGACCAAATGAATTCCGGAAGGGCCGGCCGGCGTCATGACGGGGCCTTTGCTGACCTCGTACTTTCGCAAGCCCGGAATTTTCTTCGCGATCGGAAGGTGTTTCTCGAAGTAATGTTTATCGAAAGCGGCGGCATCCTTGGGGGTCTTGTACAACACGACTAAGTTCGCCATTGCATTCTCCTTCTGGTCCTAACGAATAACCGCCGCGGCTTTCACCGGCGCGCCGCGCAGGAATTCTTCCGCCGACATCGCTTTCGCACCGGCGCGCTGAACTTGCGTGAGTCGCACCGCACCCTGCCCGCACGCGATCGTCAATTTGCCGTCCAGCGCCGTGCCAGCTGCGCCCGCGCCCTCGCCTCTGGTCGAGCGCAATACCTTGACGCGCACGCCGTCGAGCTCGAACCAGGCGCCGGGAAACGGCGACAGTCCGCGAATGTGATTGTGCACCTCTTGCCAGGATTTTCGCCAATCGATGCGCGTCTCGTCCTTGGAAATCTTCGCCGCATAGGTGACGCCGCTCTCGCGCTGCGGCGTGAGCGACAGCGAGCCGCGCTCCAGCGCGGCAAGCGCGCGCAGCATGAGGTCCGCGCCGAGCCGCGCCAGCGCATCGTGCAGGTCACCCGCCGTCATGTCCGGCAGGATCGGCGCGCGCTCCGCCATCGCCATGGCGCCGGTGTCGAGGCCCTCGTTCATCTTCATGATGGTGACGCCGGTCTCGGCATCGCCGGCCATGATGGCGCGGTTGATCGGCGCAGCCCCGCGCCAGCGCGGCAGCAGCGAGGCGTGCACGTTGAAGCAGCCGAGCTTCGGCGCGTCGAGCACGGCCTTCGGCAGCAGCAGCCCGTAGGCGACGACGACCGCCGCATCGGCGTTGCGCGCGCGGAACGCAGCCTGCGCCTCTTCGCCTTTCAGCGTCGCCGACGTGAGCACCGGCAGACCGAGTTTCCCGGCCTCGCGCGCGACCGGCGTTTCCTGCACATCCATGCCGCGGCCCGCGGGCTTCGCCGCGCGCGTATAGACCGCCGCTATCGCGTGCCCGCGCGCGGCAAGCTCGACCAGCGTCGGCACCGCGAAGTCGGGCGTGCCCATGAAAATCAGGCGCATGGCTTCAACACTTTATGCGAGGCGGCGCGAGGCGCCCGCTCATCCGATGTGATGCGAAGGCTTGTCGTCCTCGGCCAGCGGCTTCACCGGCTCGCCGCGCTTTGCCGCCTTCTTGAATTTCTTCATCACCATATCGCGCTTGAGCCTGGAAATGCGGTCGATGAACAGCACGCCGTTGGTGTGATCGATCTCATGCTGCAAGCAGGTGGCAAGCAGTCCGGTCGCCTCGATCTCGTGCTGCTTGCCGTCGAGGTCTAGATATTTCACTTTCACCGACGAGGGCCGCGCGACTTCCTCGTAATATTCCGGAATCGACAGGCAGCCTTCCTCGTAGGTCGCGGTCTCCGCCGACGCCGAAATCACTTCCGCGTTGATGAAGACGCGCCGCTCCGGCGGGTCGTCCTTCTTGGCGAGGTCCATGGTGACGACGCGCCTGGGCACGCCGATCTGGATGGCGGCGAGCCCGATGCCGGGCGCGGCGTACATGGTCTCGAACATGTCGTCGACCAGCGCGCGCAGTTCCTTGTCGACCTTTTTCACCGGCTCGGAGACGAGCCGCAGCCGCTTGTCGGGAATGAGGAGGATTTCGCGCGTTGCCATGCGCGCGATTTAAGCGGACGGCCGCACGGGGTCAATGCGCGCCTTTGCCCTTGAGAAACGGGGCTTATCGCCCTACGTTCGCCCTTCGTTCGCAACGCCAACCGAATCACGCTAGAAGCGGCCTCATGTCGGAAACCCTGCTCGTCGGTCTCGGCCTGATCATTGCGGTCGGCGTCGTCGCCATAATTGTACTGCTGCTGCG
>JBAUHH010000069.1:0-33987 GCA_049680165.1 Pseudolabrys sp. | reverse complement strand
TCGACGATCTCGCCGTCGAGCTCCAGCACCAAGCGCAGCACGCCGTGCGCCGCCGGATGTTGCGGCCCGAAATTGAGCGTGAAATTGCGCAGGGCGGTTTCGGCCATCAGACCAGCGCCTCCGCCGCTTTCGCCTTTTCGGCAAGCTTCGTCTTGAAACGATCCCAGCCGACGATGAAGCGCTCGTGACGGCCCTCGCCGATCACGTCGAGCCCGTCGTGCGCCTTGACCTTGAACACCGCCTTGCGGCCGTCGAGGGAAATGAGCTCCGCATCGACGGTGACGGTCTGGCCCGGCAGCGTTGCGGCGGTGTGGCTCACGTCGACGTGCACGCCGACCGAACCCTCGCCCGCGTCGAGATGCGGCGCCATCAGCCGCACGCAGGTCCACTCCATCAGTACGATCATGAAGCCGGTCGCGAACACCTTCGGCATCGCCGCGATCTCGGGCGACTCCGGATAGGTGAACGGCACCGTTTTGTTTTCCGGCACCACGTAGGAGAACGTGTGCTTGAGGCCGGCTTTCAGTGTCGGCTTCATGACGACACTTTCTTTTCCGGCTCGCCGGTCAATTTATTGGTCGCGCCCGGCGCCGCCTTCTCGTCGCCCGGCAGCACGTAATCGGTGCCTTCCCATGGTGAGAGGAAATCGAAGGTGCGGAATTCCTGCGCCAGCCGCACCGGCTCGTACACGACCCGCTTGGCTTCGTCGTCGTAACGCACCTCGACGAAGCCAGTGAGCGGGAAATCCTTGCGCAGCGGGTGCCCCTCGAAGCCGTAATCTGTGAGGATGCGCCGCATGTCGGGATGGCCGGTGAACAGCACGCCGTAGAGATCGTAGGTCTCGCGCTCGAACCAGTCGGCGCCGCGGAACACGTTGATCAGCGACGCCACCGGCGTGCGCTCGTCGGTCTCGACCTTCACGCGCACGCGCCGGTTCATCACCGGCGACAGGAAATGATAGACGACGTCGAAGCGGCGCTCGCGCTTCGGCCAGTCGACCGCGGTCACGTCGATGATGCACGAGAACAAGCACTCCGGATCGTCGCGCAAGAAGGTCGCGATCTCGACGATGGCTGCGGCCTCGGCGGTGACGGTGAGCTCGCCGCACACGACCGACGTGCCGGTGACCTGCACGCCTAATCCGTTCTTGATCGCCTGCCCAAGTCTTTCGAGCGTTTCGTCCATTCCCGGCCCCGTCTAGCGCTCGATCGTGCCGGTGCGGCGGATCTTCTTTTGCAGCAGCATGACGCCGTAGAGCAGCGCCTCGGCGGTCGGCGGACAGCCGGGCACGTAGATATCGATCGGCACGATGCGGTCGCAGCCGCGCACCACCGAATAGGAATAGTGATAGTAGCCGCCGCCGTTGGCGCACGATCCCATCGAGATCACGTAGCGCGGCTCCGGCATCTGGTCGTAAACCTTGCGCAGCGCCGGCGCCATCTTGTTGGTGAGCGTGCCGGCGACGATCATCACGTCGGACTGGCGCGGGCTAGCGCGCGGCGCGAAACCGAAACGCTCGGCGTCGTAGCGCGGCATCGACATCTTCATCATCTCGACCGCGCAGCACGCCAGCCCGAACGTCATCCACAACAGCGAGCCGGTGCGCGCCCAGGTGATCAGGTCGTCGGTGGCGGTGACGAGGAAGCCCTTGTCGGCGAGCTCGTTGTTCATGCCGACAAAAAACGAGTCGTCCGCGCCCACCGGCTTGCCGGTGCGCGGATCGAGAATACCCGTCGATGTCGGCGCGACGACGCTCATCCGACGCTCCTTGGGTTTTTCAATCCCATTCGAGCGCCCCCTTCTTCCACTCATATATGAAGCCGATGGTCAGGACGCCAAGGAAGATCATCATGGCCCAGAAGCCATAGACCCCGACGTCCTTGAACGCGACGGCCCAAGGGAACAGGAAACTCACCTCGAGATCGAAAATGATGAAGAGAATGGCGACGAGGTAGAAGCGCACGTCGAATTTCATGCGCGCGTCGTCGAATGCGTTGAAGCCGCATTCATAGGCCGACAATTTTTCCGGATCCGGCTGCTTGTAGGCGACGATGAAGGGCGCGATCAGCAGCGCGAGGCCGAGCGCGAGCGCTACGCCGATGAACACGACCAGGGGGAGGTAATCCATCAACAATTCGCTCATCGGCGACCTCAGCGCATCCCCCACCCCGACCCGGATTTACGCCCGCCCTGGACTGCTTGGCGGCCGAGAATGGCGCAGCAGCCCCGCAAAAAATCGCCCTTGTCATCGGTGGATTCGGCTCAAGGACGGGAGCGGGTTGAGGCTTAGCGCAGCGGATAAGGGGTGGCAAGACGACAATCGGCGGCATCCACGAGCGCAAAAAAGCGTGCGCGAACACTCGATTGACAGCGGTATAAACCGGCCTCGATAGTCGCCCGCCCTGCGCGTCGAGACGACAAAATACCTCCGGCCGGAACCGATTCATGACCCTCTCGCGGCGAACGATGATTTTGAGCGCCTTGGCCGCCACGGCGCTGCCTTTCCGCCGCGCCTTCGCCGACCAATACCCGTCGCGCCCGGTCAAGATCATCGTCCCGTTCGGCGCCGGCGGCCCGACCGACCTCTATACCCGCGCCATGGCGGAGGAACTTCGCAAAGTCCTGCACCAGTCCTTCGTGATGGAAAACCGGCCCGGCGCAGGCTCGGTGATCGGCACCGACGTGGTCGCGAAATCGGCGCCCGACGGCTACACGTTGCTGATGATCTCGGCGACGCAGGCCGTCAACGAGACGCTTATCATCAGCAAAACCTATCGCCTGATGCGCGACTTCGTGATGATCGCGCCGCTGATCAAATCCGACCTGGTGCTGGTGGTGCACCCTTCCGTGCCGGCGAAAAACATCGCGGAATTCATAGCGCTCGCCAAGGCAAAGCCCGGCACGCTCAATTATGCGTCGTCCGGAATTGGCTCGAACTACCACATGGCCGGCGAGCTGTTTAAGCACCTGACCGGCACCAACATCGTCCACGTGCCCTACAAGGGCTCGACTGGCGCGCGCACCGACATTCTCAGCGGCCAGGTGCAGATGATGTTCGATTCCGTTCCGTCGATGGCGCCGATGATCAAGGCCGGGCTGGTGCGGGCGCTGGCCACGACCGGCCTGAAGCGCTCACAGATCATGCCGGACGTGCCGACGCTGGATGAATCCGGCGTGCGCGGCTACGAGGCCTCGCTGTGGACCGGCTTTGTCGCGCCGGCCAAAACGCCGGAGCCGATCGTCAAATTGCTGAGCACGGAGATCAACAAGGTTCTTATGCGACCCGACATCCGCGAAGCGTGGGAGATGCAGGGCGCCATCCCGATGACCATGACGCCCGATCAATTCAGGGCGTTCGTCCAATCCGAAATCGTCAAATGGGCGGCCGTGATCAAGGCGAACGGCATCAAGCCGATCTGACGTCAGCCCTTCGCGACCGCGATCTCCAGCGGAAAGTCGTCGACCACCTCGTGCCCGCCCTCGGTAACGATGAACGTGTGGCCGAGGAAAATGCCGAACAGGCCATCCGGCGTGATCGGATTGGGCTCGGCCATGATCACCATGCCCGGCTTCAATATCTCTTCGAACTTTTCCGCCGCGACATGCTCGGCGACGACGTGCGGCTTGTCGGTGACGAGGTCGATGCCGTGGCATTGGGTCGGCCGCGATTGGTAGCCGTTGTCGCGGAAGAATTTGCTCGCGATGCGCATGGCTTCGACCGGCTTGCCCGGCGCGATCTCGGCGACGATACGCTTGTAGCCGGGCAGCGTGATCTCGTTCCAGAACTTCTTCACCATCTCGGTCGGCTCGCCGACGCAAATGGGTGAGCCGATCTGCGCGGTATAGCCGCGGTAGCCGGCGGCAAGCTCCATGTTGACGATGTCGCCCTTTTTCAGCACGCGCGCCGACGGGCGCGGGTTGCCGAAAACCATCGCCGGGTCCGCCATCGGCGTCGAGCCGATGATGAGAAAGTCGATGTCACCGCCGCCTTCGAGGATGGCCGCGCCCGCCGCCGCGCGCAATTCGTATTCCTTCACCCCCGGCTGCGCGCGCGCGACCATCGCATCCATGGCGTTCTTGCACAGCACGCCCGCCTTGCGGATGCAGTCGAGCTCCTCCGCGCTATGGACCGACAGCAATTCGTGCAGGAAGCCCTTGGTGAAAATCAGCTCCGCGTCGGGAAGATTTTCGCGCAGCACGTTGTATTGATTGACCGGCATGTAATCCGCGTGGCGCGGATCGATCTCCATCAGGCCGATGCGTCCGCGCTCGAGTTTCAATTCGCGGATGCGCTCAACCATGACGTCAGCATAGCGCCCGCTGCGGCTGTGGCGCACATCCTTGACCGCGATCTCGACTTGACGGCGCACGGCTTCCGCGTGCGTGCCGCCCATGGAATAGATCATGGTCGGATCGCCCTCGCGCGGCACCAGCACGTAGCTCGCGAGCGCATGCCATTCCCAATGGCCCGTGAGCCACAACATGCCGCCACCGAAGCTCCAGTGGCTCGGGCCGCCTGGAACGATCACGGCGTCGAGCTTGTGCTCGCGCATCTTCTCGCGCAGCGCGCGGTAGCGGCGGTCGTATTCGGCCCTGGAAAACTGCTCCCACACCGCGTCGCGGTAATAGGGCGTGTCGCGCATGTTGGCGAAAGGCAGCGACTGGTCGAGCTTGGTGCGCACGACGTCCCACGGCTGGGGGCCGATGCGCGGCGGGGCGATAGTCACGGGTTACTTCCTGCTGTGGATGATGATGGACGAACCGGCTCAGTCGGCCGGCTGGATATTCGCCTCTTTGGCAAGCTCCGTCGTCGCGGCCATGTCTTCCTTGAAGAACTTGCCGAATTCTTCGACGCTCATCAGCATCGGCTCGACGCCGAGCTTCGCCAGCCTCTCCTTCATCGCCGGAAGTTTCAGCGCCTGCTGGGTGACGTCATGCAGCTTTGCGACGACCTCCGGCGGCGTCTTCGCCGGCGCCGATATGCCGTTCCAGAACCGGAACACGGCGTTCGGATAGCCGGCCTCGACCACAGACGGCACGTTTGGAATGAGCGGCGAGCGCTCGGGCGAGCTCACCGCCAGTATCGTCAGCTTGTCGTTATGCAGCGCGCTCACCGCTGCCGCGAGCGGAATGAAATAGAAGTCGATGCGCCCCGCCATGACTTCGGTCAGCCCGCCCTCGCGAAACGGCACATGCCGCACGTCGATCTTGGCGGCGAGGCTGAACCGCGCCGCCGCCATGTGCGACGACGATCCGATGCCGGCCGAAGCGTATGTCAGCGTTCCGGGCTTCGCCTTGGCCGCGGCCACGAGATCGGCGACCGTCTTGAATCCCCTCGCCCGCGACGCGACCAGCACGTTCGGCGAAATTCCGATCAGCGCCACGTGCACGAAATCGCGCGTCGGATCGTACGGAAGCTTCCTGTGCAGCACGCTTTCCGTCGCCATCGACGAGGAACTCGTCACCAGCGTGTAACCGTCGGGCGTGGCTTTCGCGACCGCTCCGAAGCCGACGCTGCCGCCCGCGCCCGGCCTCACCTCGATGACAATCGGCTGGCCGAGCAGTTGCGACACCTGGTCGAGCACGACGCGGCTGACAGTATCCGACGCGCTTCCGGCCGGATAAGGACTGACCACGCGAATGGTCCGCGTCGGCCAGTCTTCCGCATTCGCCGCAGCGGCCGCCGTCATCAGGATGGCAGTCAGCGTGGCGCAGTACGCAACGCGCGTCTTGTTCAGAAAAGCAAACATGTGTGCACCCGGCTTGATCAATGAGCCGGCAGCCTTGCAGACCTTAAAGCCGCCGACAAGCGGCTTGGTCAGCCGGTTCCTCAGCCCTGATATTGTTCGTCGGTGACCTTCTCCATCCAGTCGACCACTTTCCCGTTTGACGATTCCTGAATGGCGATATGCGTCATTGCCGTCGTTGGCGAAGCGCCGTGCCAATGTTTCTCGCCGGGCGCGAACCAGACGACATCGCCGGGCCGAATTTCCTCGATCGAGCCGCCCTCGCGCTGCACACGTCCGAGACCGGAGGTGACGATCAAGGTCTGGCCGAGCGGATGCGTGTGCCCGGCTCAAATGTGACGCCGGCGCCGGCAACGCGCGCCGGTTCCGGCGCCTTGAACAGCGGGTCCACCCGGACCGTCCCGGTGAAGTACTCTGCCGGGCCCTTGCCTGAGGGTTGTGTCCCGTTTCGCTTGATCTCCATTGTGGCTCTCCTTTCCTCGCGAACCCACCGCGCTTCGGTCGAATGCGCATGGCCTCATGAGCCCAACTTATGACATCGCTGACAGTTCGTGCCGAGTGCGATAGACAACGTGGCGCGGTGCTGACGCACGCCATTGTTTGAGGACATGACGATGAACGAAATGGCCAAGGCCGCCATCAAGGGCGAGGAGCACTGGACCGGCAAGGACGGCGGCGTGAAGCTGTTCCTGTTCGAGAAATGCGCCGGCGATCCCGCGAAAACGGACGGCACGATCTTGTTCGTGCACGGCTCCTCGATGGCCGCGCAGCCGACTTTCGATTTGCAGGTGCCGGGCCGCGCGGATTCCTCCGCAATGGACTGGTTTGCGCGCCGCGGCTTCGACTGCTGGTGCGTCGACATGGAAGGCTACGGGCGTTCGACGAAAGATCGCGACAACAACGCGCCGATCGCGCAGGGCGCCGACGATTGCTTCGCGGCCGCGCAATATATCCAGAAGCTGCGGGGAAAAAGACCGTTCCTGGTTTACGGGATTTCATCCGGCGCGTTGCGCGCCGCCATGTTCGCCGAGCGGCACCCGGAGCTGGTCGCGCGGCTCGCGCTCGACGCGATGGTGTGGACCGGCGAAGGCTCGCCCACGTTGGAGCAGCGGCGCAAGCGGCTGCCCGAGTTTCAGGCCAAGAACCGCCGGCCGATCGACAAGGCCTTCATCCATTCGATCTTCGAGCGCGATCATCCCGGCACCGCCGAGGAACGCGTCATCGACGCCTTCGCCGACGCGGTGGTCGCGCTCGACACATCCGTGCCGACCGGGACTTACGTCGACATGTGTTCGCGCCTGCCGGTGGTCGATCCGGAAAAGATCAACGTGCCGACGCTGATCATGCGCGGGCAATGGGACGGCATCGCCTCGATGCAAGACCTGGTGAAATTTTTCGAGAAGCTGCCGAACCCGGACAAGCATTTCGCCGTGATGCCCGGCATTTCACACGCGAGCTTCCAGCAGAAGAATTACGCGTTGGTCTATCACATTCTCTGGACGTTCTTCACGCAGCCGGCGCCCATCTATCGGGGCTAACGCTTTCCTGTCATTCCGGGGCGCCGCGAAGCGGCAAACCCGGAATCCATACGCCGCAGCACTGGGGTTATTGATTCCGGGTTCGCGGGCTAACGCCCGCGCCCCGGAATGACCAGACTACGTACCCAACTGATCCGCAAGCTCGAACAGACTCTTCGCCGCGTAATCGACTTTCACCGTCGGTCCGCTCTCGCCGGTGTTCGCCCCGTACTCGTTCGGCCGCGCGATATGCGCGGTGCGCAAGCCGCATTGCGCCGCCGCTTCGAGATCCTTGCTGTGCGCGGCCACCATCATGCAGCGCTCCGGCGCGCGGCCGAAGGCCTCGCAGGCGGCGAGATAGACGCGCGGCTTCGGCTTGAAGTCTTGCGCGACTTCCGCGCCGAGGATCGCGTCCCACGGGAAATTATTGCGGCGCGCGAGATCGACCATCAGCGAAATGTTTCCGTTCGACACCGGCGCCAGCCAGAATTTCTTCTTGAGCCGCGCCAGCCCCGCCGGCACGTCCTGCCACGGATCGAGCCGGTGCCACGCGAGGTTCAAATCGCGCAGCGTGTCTCCGGACAAATCCTGCAAGCCGAACGTCGGCAGGATGCGTTCGAGATTGCGCCGGTGCAGCACGTCGAGCCGCGCGAAAGGCTGGCGGCCGGAGCGTATCTCCTCCATGCCGGGCTGGTACTGGGCGCGCCAGGCGTCGGCAAAAGCCGTCCAATCGGCGGTTTTCCCCAGGGGCGCGAGGATGTGTTCCGCCTCCCGAGCAATGGACGTACGCCAGTCGACCAGGGTGCCGAACACGTCGAAGAACAGGGCTTCTACGAGCATGAAAACGGCCTCATTCGCGCGCGGAAAGGCGCACGATTTGTGCCCGGAAAATGCGGCTAAGTCATTGATTAAATGGCGGGAGCGACGGGACTCGAACCCGCGACCTCTGCCGTGACAGGGCAGCGCTCTAACCAACTGAGCTACGCCCCCGCGGGCGTTAAGCCGAGTTATAGCCCGCATTTCCCCAAGTCAAGGACGGCGTTCCTGCCCTCTGAAAACTGCGAAAAAGCCCTATTTACCGATAAGATTCGATGGTCAGCCCGCCCCCGAATCGTCTATGCGGGCACCCATGCTTGGCGTTCTGCCAGGCAATTAGTTTCAACGAGGAGGGTCCTCTGATGGCAACGGCTCCTGGAAAAACGACGCCGACGACAGTGACTTTGAAGCATCTCGCCGCGGCGATGGCCGAACAACACGAGATGTCGAAGAAGCAAGCCGAAACTGTGCTCGGCGATTTCATCGGCAATATCGTGAAGCATCTCAAGAAGGGCGAGCGCATCCGCATTGGTGGTCTCGGCATCCTTCAGGTACGCAAACGCGCCGCGCGCATGGGCCGCAACCCCGCGACCGGCGAAGCGATCCAGATCAAGGCGAGCAAGAAAGTCGCCTTCCGCGCCTCCAAGGAATTGAAAGAATCGATCTGAGCGCGCCTAGCATCTGACCCTCCGGGGATTAACGGCGGACGCGGAGCGGCAAGCTCCGCGTCCGTTGTTTTTCTGACATCAAGTTATGTCGCCCAGCGCTGCGTCACGCGCAGCCAGCGCGGCAGCAAACGTGCGGTGGAGACGCGCGAGATCGGGCTCGGCGCCGGTGAACAGCCGGAATGCTTCGACGGCCTGGTGCACGCACATTCCCCCGCCGTTCATCACGCGCGCGCCTTTCGCGGCGGCAGTTCTCAGGAAATCCGTTTCGATTGGCGTATAGATCACGTCCGCGGCCCAATGAGCGGCCGTCAACGCGGAAACCGGCACCGGGTTGCCGGGAAAGCCACGCATGCCGACCTGTGTCGCGTTAACGACACCGTCGGCAGCCGCTATGTCGCGTTCGAGATCGTCCGTCACGCGACAGCGGGATGCACCATAATGCTTTGCCAGATCGGCCTTGAGCGCATGCGCGCGTGCACCGTCGCGGTCATGGATGACGAGGCGTTCAACCTCTAAATCCATCAAGGCAAAAGCGACCGCATGCCCTGCACCACCCGCGCCGACCAGCACGACCGTCGTCCCTCGCGCGCTGCTGCGGCCGAATTTTTCCTCGAAGGCGTTACGCCAGCCGCGCCGGTCGAAATTGTAGCCGGTGGTGCGCCCGTCTGGCGCGATCGCAACGGTATTGATCGCCCCGGTCTGCGCGGCTTCCGGATCGACCGCGTCGAGCAACGGGACCACGTCCTGCTTGAACGGATAGGTGATATTGGCGCCGGCAAAGCCGGCTGTTTTGAGCGCGTCCAGCAGTTGCGGCAGCGTTCGCCCCGGCAAGCGGTCGACATCGATCAGGTGGTAGAAGCCATCGATACCAGCGGCCGCGAAAGCGCCGGCGAAAAGCGCCGGCGACAACGAGCCCATGATATTGGCGCCAATCAGTCCGATCAGCATCCGCTGGGTCATGTTTTCCCCGGCTGCGCTGGGCCGCCGCAACGTGAGCGCCGGCAACCAGTCAGACGAAACAGCTTCGTTGCACGCGAGGCGATTGGCAAGCTGCGAGCGATTCTGCGTCCAGACCCGCACGTGCCGGCGACGGCATGCTCAGGGAGCGCATTGTCTGGGGACTGGGCGGGAAATTCGGCCGCGTCACGAAGTCCGATAACGCCAGCCAGAGCATGATCGCCAGCCAGAAGAAGCCCGCGCCGGCAAAAGCGATGGTGAGCGCGTTGCGTTCGCGCAACTCCATGAATATCGCGAGCACAATGAGCGCCTTGCAGAGCGCGATCGTGAGCGCAAGACCCGTATTGAACGCGCCGAGCGGCTGATAAGCGCCGAACACCGTGAGGGTCAGCAGCGCGAGCAAGCCGCCCCACGACAGCAACAGGATGCGCGGCGGCCGCCAATGTTTCACGGCGTCCTCCCCGGCAGGTAGATCAGCGCGAACAGGAAGATCCAGACGATATCGACGAAGTGCCAGTAGAGGCCGGCCACTGTGATGGGCGCGTGATAGCGGTCGGAATAAGCGTTCTGTTTCGCTCTGACCCCAATGACGATCAGCACCACGATGCCAACCGCAAGGTGCACGGCGTGCAGGCCCGTTGCGACGAAATAGAAGGCAAAGAACAGCTTGATCGCGCCGGCATGGGAGCCCGCTACGGCGAAGTTCAGTCCCGGCACCAGGTGCTCGTGGTATTCCTCCGTGTATTCGACGCCCTTGAGCACGAGGAAGATCACGCCCAGCGTCGCCGCCGCCCACAACAGGACCGCCGCGACGCGCCCTTCGCGCAGCCGCGCAACGATCACCGCCCACGCCACCAGAAAGCTGCTGGTCAATAACACTGCCGTGTTGACCGCCCCGATAACGATCTTGGTGTGGCGCGCCGCTTCCGCGAAGCCCTCGGTGTAGCCGATGCGATATGCCGAATAAGCGAGGATCAGCCCGCCGAAGAACAGGACTTCGGTGGCGAGAAAGACCCACATGCCGAGCTGCGCCACGTCATGTTGCTGACGCAGGTCGGCAAACTGGAAGGCGGGTTGCGGTTCAGGCATTTTGCGCCACTGCCTCGCCTTTGAGCGTGTAGTGGTAGGGTTCGCGCGTGACCACGGGCGGCTTCTCGAAATTGTGCTCGGGCGGCGGCGACGACGTCTGCCATTCGAGCCCGGTCGCGCGCCACGGATTGGCCGGCGCGCGTCGCCCGAAGAACAACGACCAACCAAGATAGAACAGCGGCAGCAGGTACGCGACCGCGAGGATCGACGCGCCCACCGACGACATCACATGCCAGACCTGAAATTCCGGCGGATAAGTGTGGTAGCGCCGCGGCATACCGAGAATGCCGAGGATGAATTGCGGGAAAAACGTCATGTTGAAGCCGAAGAAGATCAGGATCGCGGCGGCGCGCGCCCAGTATTCCGGGTACATGCGGCCGGTAATCTTCGGCCACCAGTAATGCAGGCCGCCGAAATAAGCGGTCACCATCCCGCCGACCATGATGTAGTGGAAATGCGCGACGACGAAATACGTGTCGGTTACGTACACATCGTACGCAAGACACGCGAGAAATAGTCCGGTCAGCCCGCCGATGGTGAACAGCCCGATGAACGACAGCGCGTAGAGCATGGGCGCGTCGAAGCTGACCCAGCCCTTGTGCATCGTCGCGGTCCAGTTGAACACCTTGATCGCCGAGGGGACCGCGACCACGAAGCTCATGAACGAGAACACGAGCCCTGCGAACACCGACTGCCCGCTCACGAACATGTGGTGGCCCCAGACGAAGAAGCCGACCACGGCGATGGCAATTGCCGACCAGGCGACGAATTTGTAGCCGAACACCGCCTTGCGCGAATAAACCGCGATGAGCTCGCTCACCACGCCCATGCCGGGCAAAATCATGATGTAGACGGCGGGGTGCGAGTAGAACCAGAACAGATGCTGGAACAGCAGCGGATCGCCGCCGCGCGCCGGATCGAAGATGCCGATGCCGGCGAAGCGGTCGAGCGCGACCAGCAGCAACGTCATCGCCAGCACGGGCGTCGCCAGCACCAGGATCACCGAGGTCGCGTAAAGAGACCACAGAAACAAAGGCAGGCGGTACCAGGTGAGCCCCGGCGCGCGCAGGCGATGGATGGTGACGATGAAATTCAGGCCCGTCAGGATCGATGAAAATCCGGCGATGAACACGCCGGTCACCGCCAGCACCACGTGGCTGTTCGAATACATGGTCGAGAACGGCGTGTAAAAGGTCCAGCCGGTGTCGATGCCGCCGATAAACACCGCGTAAAGCGTCGTCAGCCCGCCCGCCATGAACAGATACCAGCTCGTGATGTTGAGCCGCGGGAACGCAAGGTCGCGCGCGCCGATCATCAGCGGCACGATAAAGTTGCCGAGCGTCGCGGGAATCGACGGGATCAGGAAAAACCACACCATGATCACGCCGTGCATGGTGAACAGGCGATTGTAGACGTCGGAGGTGACCAGATCGCCCTGCGGCGTCGCGAGCTCGAGCCGGATCATGGTCGCCGCCGCACCGCCAATGAAGAAGAACAGCGTGATGCCGGCGAAATACAAAATCGCCACGCGCTTGTGGTCGGTGGTGAAGAGCCACGAACGCAGGCTGTTATGTGCGGTGAGATAGTTGCGCTTCTCGCTCATTTTTGGTTCTCCGCCACCGCAAGCGATTTGATGTAGGCGACGATCGCGATCAGTTCTTCTTCGGAAATCTTGCCCTCGAACGACGGCATCAGCGGCGCGTAGCCCGCCGCGATGTCCTTGCGCGGCTGCAAAATCGAATCGCGGATGTAGCGCTCATCCGCGACCTCGATCCGGCCGTCGGCGAGCGGAACCGGCTTGCCGTAAAGTCCATCAAGCGGCGGCGCGCGCACGGCCGCGCCGTTACCGTGGCAGCCACCACAGCCGAACTGCCGAAACAGCTTCCCGCCCTGCGCGGCGAGCGTGCCGGTCACGTCCTGGCGCGCCAGCCATTGCTCGAACGCGGGCTCATCCATCACCACGATGCGCCCGGTCATGCGCGAATGATCGGTGCCGCAATATTCCGCGCAGAACAACTGAAACACGCCGGCCTTGCGCGGCCGGAACCAGAGCTCTTCCGACGTGCCTGGCAAAACGTCGTGTTTGATGCGAAATGCCGGAATGAAGAACGAATGGATGACGTCCTGCGACGACATGATCAGCCGCACCGCGCGCCCGACCGGCACATGCAGCTCGTTGATTTCGCGCTGACCGCCGAGATGCTGCACCTTCCACATCCACTGCTTGGCGACGACATAGACGACCGCCGCACCTTTCGGCGGCGCGTAAAGGTCGAGGTAGAGTTTCGCGCCCCACACGAACAATCCGAGGAACGCGACAAACGTCGCCACGGTCCACGCCGTTTCCAGGACCCAGCTTTTCTTGACGCGATGATCGCGGTTGGCATTGGCGTTGCCGGCGCGGTAGTGGATGGCAAAGCGCAGCAGCAGAAAGAACAGCAGCGCCAGAACCAGAAAGGCCGACACCAGCAATCCGGCAAACAGCAGATCGACGGCGCGGGCATGATCGGTCTCGCCGGGAAGCCAGAGCGGAATCCAGTTCGACATCGCGTTTTCCGCCTGCCCGTTACCGTTGCGGCGGATTGGCCGGCGGCGGTGCCGATGGCCAGCCGGCAAGCCCGCGCTGGCTAAGCAGCTCCATCGCCCGTTCGATCGGGATGTGGGCGATCTGCCGGTCGCGGTCCGCCCAGCCGAAGGTGGAAAGCCGCGCATTTTCCTGCGCGCGCAAGCGGTCGAGATCGAGCTTGGGATTGATTTGCAGCCGCGGCGCCGGCGGCACGGGCAGGTTGGCGTCAATCCCGCCCAGCCGGTCGGCGCCCGGATAGATCGCAAGCAGCAGGAAAGGAACGGCAATCAGGAAAATCGCGAGGCCGAGGGCAATTGCACCGACCAAACGAGGGTCGGCATCCGATCGCTCGTAATCGTTCGGATGCGAGACGTCGCTCATCCGGCCAGCCCGTCACAGAAAGCCACCCCGCGTCATTAACCGGCCAAGGGAACCTGAGTTCCATCGCCAAGGCGCAAAGACACTAATTCGTTCCACCGATGGAACTCGCGGCGTCACCTGTCGTTGCAAAATCGGGGCTTTTTCGGGCTTTCGGGTCCCGACACCTGGTACCCGCTGATGGGCCAAATCTTTTCACCGGCCGGCGACACCTGGCTGCGCCTGCTTCTGGTCGGGGCGGTCTCGCTTGCGGTCGGCAGCATCGTGTTCGCCGTCGGGCTTGCGCACTCGGACTGGGTCACCGGCGCGCGCACTCACCCGCCGGCGCAGCCGGTGCCTTTCAGCCACCGCCATCATGCCGGCCAGCTCGGCATCGATTGCCGCTATTGCCACACCTCGGTCGCCGAAGGGCCGCACGCCGGCTTGCCGCCGACGCACACCTGCATGACCTGCCATTCGCAGATCTGGACCGGCGCGCCGATGCTTGCCCCGGTGCGCGCGAGCCTCGCCGACAACAAATCGATCGACTGGAATCGCGTCGCCGTCCTGCCTGAATACGTTTTCTTCCGTCACGACATCCATATCGCCAAGGGCGTCGGCTGCGTCGAGTGTCACGGGCGCGTCGACACGATGGCGCTTACCTACCGCGCCAAGGCGCTGACGATGCAGTTCTGTCTGGATTGCCACCGCAATCCGGCGCCGCATCTGCGGCCGAAAGATCAGGTCACCAACATGACGTGGCAGCCGCCAGGCGACCGCGAAGCGCTCGGCCATGCGCTGATGCAGCAATACGGCATTCGCACCGGCCAGCTTACTCATTGCTCCGTGTGTCACCGATGACGAAGCCCGAAGCACCGCGTTTCGATCTCGCGCGCGTCCGCGAGGTGACCGGACACGGGAGCAAGCGCTTCTGGTCGAGCCTCGAGGAATTGATCGACGAGGAGGGCTTCCGCGCCTGGCTCTCGGGGGAATTTCCTGCCGCCTCCTCGATGTTCGACGATCCGGGCCGCCGCCAGTTTCTCAAGTTGATGGGCGCTTCCCTCCTGCTTGCGGGGCTCACAGGCTGCGGCGACCAGACCAACGCCGATCACGCGCTGCCTTACGTCAATCAGCCGGAAGAGTTGGTGCCCGGCGTGGCACGCTATTATGCCACCGCGGTTCTGTTCGAAGGCTATGCGCAGCCAGTCATCGCCACGACCTACGACGGACGGCCGACCAAGCTCGACGGCAATCCCGATCATCCGGCGACGCGCGGCAAGAGCGACGCTTTCATGCAGTCCGCGATCTTCGGGCTTTACGATCCCGAACGCTCCAGGATGCCGATGCACAACGGCGGCTCGGCCTCGTGGGCTGACGTTGACGGTGCATTCGCGGCCCTGCGCGCGCGCTGGCGCGAACGCACGGGCGACGGCTTGCGCGTTCTCACCGGCGTCACAACGTCGCCGACGCTGACCCGGCAGATGGCGGCGCTGGCGCAGCAATATCCGGGCATGCGCTGGCATCGCTTCGAGCCGGTCGGCCACGCGTTGCAAGACGACGCGATGACGGCGGCCTTCGGCCGACCGGTCACGCCGCATTACCGGCTCGATCGTTGCGATGTGATCGTCAGCCTCGATCACGATCTTCTCGGTCCCGGCCCGCAGCAGGTCATGCACGCCGCCGCCTGGGCGACCAAACGCGGCGAAATCGCGCCCAATAGCGGCCGCTCGAAGCTGCACGTCGCGGAAGCCATTCCGGGTCTCACCGGCACCGTCGCGTCCAGCCGCCTGCCCTGCGATGCATCGCGCCTTGGCGCACTGGCGCAAGCGATCGGCGCGCAGTTCTCGCTCGCCGGCTGGACCATGCCGGACCTGAGCGCCGCAGAAAAACGCTGGCTCGACCGAGCAATGAGCGACCTGCGCGGGCATCAAGGCCGCGCTCTGCTTGTCGTCGGGCCGCATCTCGATCCGCGATGGCAGGCGCTGGCCGCCGTCGTCAACGACCGACTCAAGAACACCGGCACCACCGTCTGGTACAGCGAGCCAATTCACGTTCCGGCAAATGACTCGCAATCGCTGACAACACTCGTTGCCGACATGGCGGCCGGTGCGGTCGACACGCTGATCGTTCTCGATTGCAATCCGGCCTACGCCGCGCCGGGTGCGCTCGATTTTGCCAAGCAGCTAGCACGCGTGCCGAACCGCATCCATGTGGGACTGCACGCCGACGAAACGGCACAATTGTGCCAGTGGCATTTGCCGCTATCGCATCCACTCGAAACGTGGAGCGACGCGCGCGCGGTCGACGGCAGCACGTCCATCATTCAGCCCGTTGTCAGGCCGCTTTATTCCTCCCGCAGCCCGCATCAGATCGCGGACATGCTGCTCGGCACGGTCGATCCCGCGCCAGACGCCGCTGTGCGCGCCACGTGGCGCGATACCTTCGGCGGCGGCTTCGATGACCGCTGGGCGCGCGCGCTGCATGACGGCTTTGTCGCCGATACGGCGGCACGTCCCATCTCCGTATCCGCCAGGATTCCGGCCGCATCCAGGCCCGAAACACTGCTGCCGCAAGGCCAATTGGACGTCGCGTTCCAGCCCGATCCGACAATCTGGGACGGCCGCTTCGCCAACATCGCGTGGTTGCAGGAGCTGCCCAAACCACTGACCAAGATCACCTGGGACAACGTGATCGCCGTCAGCCCGGCAATCGCGGCAACGCAAGGACTGTCGAACGGCGACATCGCCGAGGTGACGATCGGCGAGCGTCATGTCCGCGGCCCTACCTGGATCGTGCCGGGCCAAGCTCCCAACACGGTCGCGCTGTTCTTCGGTTATGGCCGCCGCGCGGGCGGCGAGATCGCCCAAGACAGCGGCTACGACGCTTATTCAATCCGCCCGGACGAACATACGTGGGCCACACGCGGCACTATCGCGCGCGTCGAGGGCCGGCACCCGCTCGCCACCACGCAGGCACACCACCGCATGGAGGGCTTCGACTTCGTGCGCGAGGTCACCGCCGCCAATCCGCGCACGCCACCGCCGAAGGACAACGCCACGTTCTACCCCGACTGGAACGAGACACGCGGTGCCGAGAACAAACCCGATCACGCCTGGGGCATGGTGATCGATCTCGATCTCTGCATCGGCTGCAACGCCTGCGTCTCCGCCTGCAACGTCGAAAACAATGTGCTGGTGGTCGGCAAGGACCAGGTCGCGCGCGGACGCGAGATGCTGTGGCTGCGGGTCGACCGCTATTACACTGGCACGCCGGAAAATCCGAAGAGCTCCTTCCAGCCGGTGCCCTGCATGCATTGCGAGAAGGCGCCTTGCGAGATGGGCTGCCCGGTGCACGCCACCGTGCATTCGCCCGAAGGCGTCAACCAGCAGGTCTATAACCGCTGCATCGGCACCCGCACTTGCTCGAGCTACTGCCCGTACAAGGTGCGCCGCTTCAACTGGTACGACTACCGTCATTTCGCCGACGCCGAGCAGGCGGTGAAAAATCCCGACGTCACGGTGCGCTCCCGCGGCGTGATGGAGAAATGCACCTACTGCACGCAACGCATTCAGGCCGCACACGTGGAAGCGGACAAGGAAAACCGTCCGCTCAAGCGCGACGAGGTTGTCACCGCCTGCCAGCAGGCCTGCCCCACCAAGGCGATCGCGTTCGGCGATATCAAGGACAAAGATTCCACGGTCTCGCAGCGACGCCGCAGCGGCCGCCATTACGTCCTGCTCGAAGAGCTCGGCACGCGTCCGCGCACCACTTACCTTGCGCGATGGAATGACGGCGAGGGAGAAGGCGCATGATCGCGAAAGCCGCGGCGCCGATCCTGCCACCGAACCAGACCTATGCCGACGTCACCGATCAGCTCGCCAGCATTCCGCTGCATTTCCCCGCGCGCCGGCGCTGGCTGATCGCGCTCTTTCTGTCGTCGCTTCTTCTCGGCCTGCTGTTCGTCGCCGCCACCGTCCTGTTCACCACCGGCGTCGGCATCTGGGGCCTCAACATCCCGGTCAACTGGGCGTTCGCGATCCACAATTACGTGTGGTGGCTCGGCATCGGCCACGCCGGCACGCTGATCTCCGCGCTGCTGCTGCTGCTCGGCCGCGACTGGCGTAATTCGCTCAACCGCTTTGCCGAGACCATGACGCTGTTCGCGGTGGTCTGCGCCGGCATGTATCCGATCCTGCACCTCGGCCGGCCGTGGTTCGTTTACTGGATGTTTCCCTACCCCGCGACCATGAGCGTGTGGCCGCAATTCCGCAGCCCGCTCGAGTGGGACATCTGGGCGGTGCTGACTTACCTCACCGTCTCGATCGTGTTCTGGTACATCGGATTGATCCCCGATCTTGCCGCCGCGCGTGACCGCGCACACCGCCGCCGCTGGCAGGTTTTCTTCGGCGTGTTGTCGCTCGGCTGGCGCGGCTCGGCGATGCACTGGCTGCGCTGGCATCACGCCTATCGCTTGCTGGCGGCGCTCGCGGTGCCGCTGGTCGTGTCGGTGCACAGCGAGGTGTCGCTGCTGTTCGCCTCCGGCACCATTCCGGGCTGGCACTCGACGATCTTCCCGCCCTATTTCGTGCTCGGCGCGGCTTTTTCCGGCTTCGCGGTCGTGGCGATGATCGCGATCGCGCTGCGCTCGCTCTTCAATCTGCAAAACCTGGTCACCGACGACCATCTCGATGTTCTCGGCAAGGTGTTGCTCGCCTGCGGCTTGATGACGGCCTACGGCTATGTGTTCGAAGTGTTCGACGCGCTTTATTCCGGCGACGCACACGAATTGCAGACGCTGAGCGACCGCTTCTTCGGCCAGTACTGGTGGAGCTACTGGGGCGCGGTGTTCTTCAATTTCGTGGTGCTGCAGCCACTTTGGATCAAGGCGGTGCGGCGCACGCCGTGGATGCTGTTTGCAATCTCGACCAGCGTCGCGGTCGGCATGTGGCTCGAGCGTTACATGATCCTCGTCACCAGCCTCTACCGCGACTTCCTAGTATCGTCGTGGGGCGAGTATCACCCGACGTTCTGGGACTGGGCGATCTATGCCGGCACCATTGGGCTCTTCCTGGTGCCGTTCCTGCTGATCATCCGGCTGCTGCCGGTAATTTCGATCTTCGAGGAAAAGGAAGTCCTGCACAAAGAGCACGGGGAGGCATCGCATGGCCGCTCGTGAGCTTTACGGCATGCTGGCCGAATTCGAGACGCCGGAGGATCTCGTCGCGGCGGCAAAGGAGGCGCGCGCACAGGGCTACCGCGACCTCGACACCTTCACGCCCTTCCCGGTCTATGAGCTCAATGGCGTGCTGCAATTGCGCGACCGGCGCGTGCTCTGGCTCGGCCTGATCGGCGGCATCTTTGGCTTCTGCCTCGCGCTTGGCATGCAGATGTTCACCAACTACGACTATCCGATCAACGTCGGGGGGCGGCCGCTTTACGCGCTCTCGGCATTCATGGTTGTGGCGTTCGAGCTGACCGTGCTGTTTGCCGCGCTCACGCCGGCGATCGGCATGCTCGCGCTCAACGGCCTGCCGCGGCTCAATCACCCGTTGTTCGCCGCGTCGAAATTCTATCTCGCCTCGCGCAACCGCTTTTTCCTGTGCGTGCTGGCGACCGACGCCAAATTCGACAAACGCAAGACGCAAACCTTCCTCAAGGGACTGCGGCCGAATTCGGTCGAGCTGGTGCCGTTATGATGCGGCGCGCCGCATTGCTCATGCTGTGTGCCGTGCTCGCCGGCTGCACGCGCTCCAACATGGACTCGCAGCCGAAATACGACGAGTACAAGCCCGCAGGTCTTTTCCGCGATGGCAAGACCTTGCAAGCGCCACCCGAAGGCGCCGTCGCGCGCGACGATCTCGCCCGCGCTGCGGAGGCAAAACAGAAGCCAGCGGTGACGAAGGAACTGCTGGCCCGCGGGCGCGAGCGGTACAACATCTATTGCTCGCCATGCCACGACCGGGTCGGCACCGGGCGCGGAATGATCGTCGAGCGTGGCATGCCTCAACCGCCGAGCTTTCATGATCCGCGCCTGATCGCGGCCGAGGATCAGCACTTCTACGACGTTATCTCGAACGGTTTTGGCGCGATGTACGCCTACGGCGACCGCGTTCGCCCGCGCGACCGCTGGGCGATCGTCGCCTATCTAAGGGCTTTACAATTTAGTCAGCACGCCGAGCTTTCGCAGCTCAACGCCGAGGATCGCGCTCATCTAACGGCGGAAACGAAGCCATGACGCCGTATATACGGATGTGCGTGATGATCTGCGCCATCCTCGGCCTCTTCGGCTGCGTGCTCGGCCTCTTCATCGATGCTCGCACAATGCTCGCCAGCTACCTCGCCGCATGGACTGCCGTCAGCGCCATCCCGATCGGCGCCCTCGCCGTC
This sequence comes from Pseudolabrys sp., assembly GCA_049680165.1. Classification (GTDB taxonomy): domain Bacteria; phylum Pseudomonadota; class Alphaproteobacteria; order Rhizobiales; family Xanthobacteraceae; genus Pseudolabrys. The sequence goes on along the minus strand of JBAUHH010000069.1, from coordinate 13,883 downwards.
TTGCAGACTTCATATCTGGTCCGCGCCGGCTGGACCCGCGATCTGCATGTGCCTCTAACCATTGCGGTGTTGACGTTGCCGGCGATGGCGCTGCTGTTTATCCCCGTGCTCCTCGGAATGAGTCATGTCTATCCCTGGGCTTCCGGCAACATCGACTTGCCATCCTTCAAAGCCGCTTATCTGACGCCCTGGTTCTTTATCCTCCGCACGATCTTGTATTTCGCGATTTTCACCGCGCTAGGTTTATGGGCCGCGCTTGCTTACGGCAACGAAGCGGCGATGAAGCGCGCCGCGTCTGTCGGGCTGATCGTGTGGGCGCTCACCGCCTCGTGGGCCGGCATCGACTGGCTTGAATCGGTCGAGCCGCATTTCCATTCTTCGATTTACGGACTGCTCGTGCTTGGTTTCGATTTGCTCGCCGGATTGTCGTTCGGAATAGTAGCGTTGCTCGGTTTCAAGCGCTCGCAAACCATGAGCAATGCGGCCTATGCCGGGACGCTGCTTTCGGTGATGTTGCTGTGTGCTTATCTGCACGCGATGCAATACATCATCATCTGGACCGGCAATATTCCCGAGGAAGTCGTCTGGTATCTCAAGCGCCTCGATGGTGGCTGGGCGTTCGCGCTGTGGGCGCTGTTCATCGGGCAGTTCATCCTGCCGTTCTTCGCGCTGCTGTCGGAGAGCGTGCGGTCAAGCACGCGTGCATTGCTCATTCTCGCAGTCGGCACGCTGGTGTTGCGCTATCTCGAAGCGATCGTGCTGATCCTGCCGCCGCTCAAGATAAATGGGATCGCGTTGCTGCTCGATCTTCCCGCCGCGATCCTCGTCATCGGAGCGGTCTGGCTGCTGGCCTTCGTCGTGGTGGCGCGCATCGCCGAACAACGCGGCCTAAGCCGAGCGGCGGCGGCCCATTAGCATCAGAATGCCGATGCCGCCGCCAAGTGTGAGCATGGTGACGAGTCCGGTCACGGTCAGCATGCGCGACACCATGACATTATAAGTCCCGTGCGCCGGATCAAAGCCGGAGCACAGCAACCGGATTTTGTCGCGCAGCGTTCCGATCTTTCCCTCGCCGGCTTCGACCAGCGCCAGCCGCATGTCGCCGCCGGAAAGGCCGATGCCGGTGAGCACGCGCGCTACCACGCCGTCGGCGCGCAGAACGTAAGCCGCGGCGGGATGGACGTACTGATCATCATCGGCGTCATATCGGTAGCGATACCCAAGCGCGGCGGTAAGCGTTTTGATCGTCGCTTCATCGGCAGTAACAAAATGCGTCGCGGCGTCGAGCCCGGGGCTGTCGGCGAGATGGTCGTGTCGCATTTTTTCCGCGGCATCGGCGCCGTCCTTGGGATCGAGCCCAATGGCGACCAGCTCGAATTGCCTGCCTGGGTCAAGCCCGGATTGCTGCAACGCCGACGACACGAACGCGACAATCGGCCCGCACAACGTCCGGCACGTGTAGTCGGCAAACACCAGGACGGCCGGTTTCGTAACGATGTCGCGGAGGCTAAGGCGATGGCCTTTTTCATCGGTCACGGTTGCGCCGAGCGGCAGCGCTGCCCCCTGCGGCACTGAAACGCCGATATCGCGGTATTCGGCCGGCGTAATACGTGCCAGCGTCGGGTGCGCCCACATAATCAGCACTGCGGCGAGCACGCACCTATTGCCGTTCTTGCGGCTCAATCTTGGCTCCCGTGCCTACGGTTTCCGGCGACGCCTTGCTGGCGTCAAGCGCCTTGCGCATCTTGGTAACGTCATCGGCGCTCACTGTCGGGGCCTTGTTTCCCCACGCATTGCGCACGTAGGTGGCAACCGCGGCGATCTGGTCATCCTTGAGCTTCCAATCGAACGCCGGCATCGCACTCGGCGTCGGACGTTCCTTGGTCCCCGCCGTCATCGCGCCTTCGAGGATCACGCGAATGACCGTGGACGGGTCCGACTGTTGCGCCACCGCGTCGCCCTTGAGCGGCGGGAACATGCGCGGGACGCCCTCGCCCTCCGCCTGATGGCAGGCCGCGCAGGAGTCGGCGTAGATCGCCTGGCCGGCATTCATGGCCGACTTCGCCGGGTTCGACTCGGGCTTCTCTTTGTCCGACGGTACGCTCTTGAGATAAGTCGCGATTGCCTTGAGATCGCCTTCCGGCATTTTCGACGTCGAGTTCACCACGACCTCGGCCATCAGACCTGTGGCGCCGCTGAAGCGATTGCGGCCAGTCTTGAGATATTCGACGATGTCATCGGTATTCCAGCGCCCGAGGCCGTTGCGATCATCACCGACAAGCTTCGGCGCCGTCCAATCCTGAATGTTAGCGCTCTGCAATGCCGTGCTGTTCTTGTCGGCGCCAAACACGTTCTTCGCGGTGTGGCAGGCGCCGCAGTGCCCCGGCCCCTCGACCAGATAAGCGCCGCGATTCCATTCCGCGCTCTTGTTCCGCTCCGGGATGAATTCGCCAGGCGTGAAAAACAACCAATCCCAGCCGGCAAGCAAGTCGCGGTGATTGAGCGGCCAGGTCAGTTCGTTACGCGGTGGCTTGTTCTGAACCGGCTTGAGTATCGAAAGGTAAGCGCGGATCGCGTCAACGTCCTCGCGCGTCATCTTGGTGAAATACGGATAGGGAAATGCCGGATAGAGCCGCTCACCATGCGGACCGATGCCCTCGTGCATCGCTCGATAGAAATCATCGGCGCTCCAGGCGCCGATACCGGTGTCGCGGTCTGGCGTGATGTTGGCCGAATAGATGGTGCCGAACGGCGTCGGGATCGGCCTGCCGCCAGCGAACGGCTTGCTCTTGTCCTGTGTGTGACAGGCGACGCAGTCGCCGGCGTCGACCAAACTTTTTCCCCGCTGCAACTTGCCGAAGGGAACATCGGTCGCCTGCGCAATCCCGACCGCGAGAAACATCGTGGTGGCCAACAAAATCGACGTGCAAGAAAGTGTTCGCATCGTCCTACGCCTGCACAAGCGGTCCGGGATTTTTCAAGTACTGGTTGCGGATGGCGTCGGCCGCCCAGTACGTCAGCGCGCCCACGGTGCCGGTCGGGTTGTAGCCGGGGTTCTGCGGGAACGCGCCCGCGCCCATCACGAACAGATTCGAAACGTCCCAGTGCTGCAAATAGCGGTTGATCACGCTCGACTTCGGATCGGTGCCCATGATGGCGCCGCCGGTGTTGTGTGTGGTCTGGTACGGCACGATCGAATAATGACCCTTGCGCGCATTCGTTTTGATCTCGCGCGGCTTCATCGCGTTGGCGATTTCCGCAGCCCGGTCAGTAATGAATTGCGACATCTTCAATTCGTTGTCCGTGAAGTCGAACGTCATCCGCATCAGGGGCTGGCCGTAGATGTTGCGATAGGTCGGATCGAGATCGAGATAATTGCCGCGGTGGCTCATGATCGCGCCATGCGTCGCTACCGTAACGGTCCTGAGATAACTTTGCGCGACCGCCTTCTTCCACTTCGCGCCCCACTTCGGCGTGCCTTTGGGTGTCGGATGCGTCTCGATCGGCCGTGCGCCGGTGTTCCAGCAGGCGATGTAGCCGCCGCCTATGAATCCCTTGCCGCCATGATCGAAGTTGTCGCCGTTGAAGTTGTCGACCACCATGCCGAGCGAGCCGGCGCCAATGTAGGGATTGAATATCTTGTCGTCGAAGAACGCGTTGACGCTCGACGTGATCTGGTAGGCGTAGTTCTTGCCGAGCGTGCCGTGCCCGCTTTTTGGATCGTATGGCGTGCCGATGCCCGAGACCATGAGGAGATGCGCATTATGCAGAATGTAGGCGCAGAGGATGACCATCTCGGCCGGCTGCTCGAACTCGCGCCCTTGGACATCGACATAAGTGACGCCGGTCGCGCGCTTGCCCGTTGAATCGCGGTTGACCTTGAGCACTTCGCACTCGGTGCGCAGCTCGAAGTTATCCTTGCGCATCAGCACCGGGATGACCGTCGTCTGCGGGCTCGATTTCGAATAGTTGCCGCAGCCGTATTTTTCGCAGAAGCCGCAATAGGTGCAGGGCGCGAGCGTCACCCCAAGCGGGTTGGTGTAGGCGCGCGACATGTTCGCTGCCGGCCCTGGAAATGGATGATAGCCGAGGCTTTTTGCCGCTTCGGCGAAGACCGTCGGGCCGTAAACCATTTCCAGCGGCGGATTGGGATAGTCGCGCCGCCGCGGGCCCTCGAATGGATTGCCGCCGTCCTGAATCTTGCCCTTGAGATTGCCGGCCTTGCCGCCAATGCCGCAGAGATATTCGAACTTGTCGTAATGTGGCTCGAGGTCGTCATACGTGACGCCCCAGTCCTGGATCGTCATCGTATCCGGAAGAGCCGATGCGCCATAGCGTTCAGTGTTGTGGCTGCGCGCGACGAAATCGGACGGCAGGAATCGCCACGTCATGCCGTTCCAGTGGATGCCGGCGCCGCCGACGCCAGTGCCGGGAAGGAACGAGCCGAGCTTGCGCATCGGCAATGCCGTCTGGCCGTCACTGTTGCGGAAGGTGAGCGTCTCGCGCGCCGTTTCCTCGAACAACGCCTGACGAAAATAGTAGCGTAATTCGTCCTGCGCGAACGTCACTGCAAAGTCCGTCGACGTGTCGCGCCAGCTGCCGCGCTCGATGGCGACAACGTTCAAGCCGGCATCGGTCAATTCCTGTCCGAGGATCGCCGCAGTCCAGCCGAAGCCCACCAGCACAACATCAACGGACGGTAATATCTTCGTCACCGCGCAATTCCTTTCAGGTCTTGTCCGGATCCCATCCGGCACGGCCCTTGATGCCGACCGGCTCGAAGGCCAGTTTCTGATTGTGCTTTTTGACATACGGGCGGTAGTCGTAACGCGCGCCCGGAAAGCCGATCAGTTTCCAGCCGACCATGTTGCGGTTACCGCCGTAGATCGGGTCACTGAAATACCCTTCGGTCGTGTTCTGCATCAGGACGTCGAAAAATCCTTTTGCCTCGACGGCGCCGAGATCGGTGCTGCCCTTCTCGAGTCCGGTCAGGACCTTGTCCTGCTCGTCCGGCGACAGCGCGCTGAAAGCCCGGTTGCTGAAATTCTTGCGGCAATATTCGTCGATCGCCTTGATCGCGGCGCGATAGAGCTGCGCCGGCGTCATGCGCGATTGATAGCCCTGCGTCGCCTCGCCCTTCGGCCACGGCCCCTGCATGTACCAGTGCGCGGCGGAGCCGAAGGTGCCAGCGAGCTGTCGATCGATAAAGAATGTGGCGCCAGCTTCCTTCGCGCCGGGCCCAAGCTCGTCGGCGGGAATGAGCCGCGCCACGGCAGCGTCGAGGAACGCCACTTCGTCGGCAGTCAGATACTTATAGTTTAGCCCCGTGACCGCGTCGGGCCTATTGGCTTCGCCCGGAGTCCAAGGAATTTCGCCAGAGTAGGTGCGCGCTTCTGCGCTGACGGTGGTCAGCGCCGCCGACGTGCCGGCCACAAGACTGGCTGAAAGTAAATCGCGTCGGTTGAATGAGCGCGGCACGGGCTGGCCTTCTCATCGCGCGTCCCCACGCCAACAATGTGCAGGGAACCAAAAAGTTCACCGATACGTGAACCTGGTTCCAAATAATTTTCTGCGCGAATGACAGTGCTCTTTTGCGCGCTGGCGAAATCGGGTCGGCAAATCCCTGCGGTGGCAGGAACGCGGCAACCGATATGGCGTTCAACCTGACACTGCCGGACCGTGCGCGGTTCCGACACTCTGAATCTGAAAGAAACACCGCATGAAAACGCGCAACGTCGACGCCCAGGCTCAAGGCTGGAGCCGCCGCAATTTCCTCGCAACCACCGTGGTCTCCACCATGTCTGTCACCCTCCTCGACCGCCCGGCGGAGGCAGCCCCGCCCCCGGCGCAAAGCGATCCGCGCAATCCGATCAAATTAACGCTGCGCGTCAATGGTCAGCGGCATCAACTAGCGCTGGATGTGCGTACGACGTTGCTCGACGCGTTGCGCGAGCACATGGGACTAACCGGCACTAAAAAAGGTTGCGACCACGGCCAATGCGGCGCCTGCACGGTCACGGTCCAAAACAAGCGCGTGTTGTCGTGTCTCACGCTCGCCGCGAGCGTATCCGATCTGGACGTCGTCACCATCGAGGGCCTCGCGCAAGCCGACGGCACGTTGCACCCGATGCAGCAGGCGTTCATCGACCAGGACGCCTTCCAATGCGGCTACTGCACGCCCGGCCAGATCGTCTCCGCCGTCGCCTGCGTGAAAGAAGGCCATGCCGAAACCGACGCCGACATCCGCGAATACATGAGCGGAAATATCTGCCGCTGCGCCGCCTATCCGAACATCGTCGCGGCGATCAAGCAGGCGAAACCGAAAATGAATGAGGCCTGACATGCGCCCGTTCCAGTTCACCCTCGCCGAAGACGCCAAAGCGGCGATCCTTGCCCATTCCGCGGCTGCCAGCGTTCAGGGCGGCGCGATCAATTCGCCGGCGCAATTTCTCGCCGGCGGCACCACGCTCATCGACCTGATGAAGCTCGATGTAATGCGTCCGACGCACGTCATCGACATCAACGGCTTGCAGGCGATGGACCGGATCGAATTTGGCCCACAGGGTCTCTATCTCGGTGCAATGGCGCACATGTCGGCCGCCGCCGATCATGCGGATGTGCAAAAGAACTTCCCGATGATCGCCCAGGCCCTCAAGCTCGCAGCCAGTCCGCAGATCCGCAACATGGCTTCGCTCGGCGGCAATGTTCTGCAACGCACCCGCTGCACCTATTTCCGCGATACGTCCTATACGGCCTGCAACAAGCGCAATCCCGGCTCCGGCTGCGCGGCGCTCGACGGCATCAACCGAATGCATGCCGTGCTCGGCACCAGCAATCAGTGCATTGCCAGCTACCCGGGCGACTTTGCGCAGGCGCTGATTGCGCTCGATGCGGAAGTCGAGGTCGCCGGCCGCAAGGGCAAGCGGACGCTTCCGTTCGCAGAGTTGCACAAGCTGCCCGGAAAGACCCCGCACATCGAAACGACGCTGGCGCCAGGCGACCTGATCACCGCATTTCGCATTCCTGCAACGCCGTTCGCACGCCGCTCGCTTTACCTGAAAATCCGTGACCGCGAATCCTATGAATTTGCACTTGCTTCCGCCGCCGTGGCGCTCGATCTCGACGGCGACCAGGTGAAGCAGGCGCGCATCGCGCTCGGCGGCGTCGCCACCGTGCCGTGGCGCGCGCACGAAGCCGAAACGCGGCTCAAGGACATGAAGCTCGACGAGGAGACGATGACAGCCGCCGCGGAAGCCGCATTCGCAGACGCACAGCCGGCTGCGCACAACGCCTTCAAGATCGAGCTTGGCAAACGCACACTCATGCGCGCGCTGCACCAGGCCGCCGAGCTGGAGATTTGATCATGAGCAACGCAGCGCCCCAACCGAAGGACAATCAGGGTCAACCGGTGCCGCGCCTCGACGCCCGGCTCAAGGTCACCGGCGAAGCGCGTTACGGCTCGGATATGCCTGTCAACAACCCGGCGTTCGCCTTCCTCGTCACCAGCCCAATCGCCAAGGGAAGGATCACCGCGATCGACCTCGGCGAGGCCAAGGCAGTGCCCGGCGTGCTCGACATCTTTACGCACGAGAACACTGGCGACCTCAAGACTCTTACGTACTCGAAGGGCGGCGGTGGACCGTCGACCTCGATCCAGGAGCTCGGACCCAATATCCAGCACGACGGGCAGATCGTCGGCATGGTCGTGGCGGACACGTTCGAGGCTGCGCGCGAGGCAGCCTATAAAGTCAAGATCGCCTACGACGCGGAAACACCGAGCGCGAGTTTTGATGCCAAGGGCGTGTCGCAAGCGAACGTGAAAAGCAAGTTGCCCGAGGCCGGCGACGCGGGGAAAGCATTCGACGAGGCCGAAATCAAGCTCGACGTGGGCTACAGCACCCCGACACAACACCACAATCCGATCGAACTCTTCACCACGACGGCCGTGTGGAACAACGACGAATTGACAATCTATGAGCCGAGCCAGTTCATGTATGGCCTCAAGAACGGCGTGGCCAAGAAGCTCGGCATCAAGTCCGACAATGTTCACGCCGTCAGCCATTTCGTCGGCGGCGCATTCGGCTCCAAGGGGCAACTGACGCCGCGCACCGGCCTCGTCGCCTTCGCCGCAAAGAAACTCAACCGGGCGGTCAAGCTCGTCGCCACGCGCGACCAGGGCTTCACTATCGCAACCTATCGGGCAGAGACGCGTCACAAGATCAGGATTGGCGCGGATAAGGCCGGCAAGATCAAAAGCTTCCAGCACGAGGGCTGGGAGGTCACCTCACGACCCGACGATTACAGTGTCGCCGGCGTCGAGGACAGCGCCCGGCTTTACGGCTACGGCGCGGTGAAAACGGCCGTCACGATGGTGCACGCCGACCGCAACACACCGGGCTTCATGCGCTCGCCGCCGGTCGTTCCCTACATCTATGCGCTCGAAAGCGCGATCGACGAGCTCGCGGTCAAGCTCAACATGGACCCGATCGAGCTGCGGCGCGTCAATGACTCGATGAAAGATGCGACCGGCAAGCAATGGTCGAGCCGTTCCCTGATGGAATGCTACGACCAGGCCGCTGCCCGCTTCGGCTGGGCGAACCGTAACCGGCAACCAGGATCGATGCGCGACGGCGACTGGCTGATTGGCTGGGGTTGCGCCAGCGCGGTCTATCCGACGCATGTCGGCGCTGCCGCAGCGCGTGTGCAGCTTTCCGCTGACGGGCGAGCGAAAGTGCAAATCGCGGCGCACGAAATCGGCACCGGCGTCATGACGGTCGTCGGCCAGATCGCCTCCGAGCGGCTTGGCGTCCCGATCGAACAAATACGGGTCGACGTCGGCGACAGCGCCTATCCCCCCGCGCCGGTCGCAGGCGGCTCCAATCAAACCGCGAGCTGCTGCTCCGTGGTGATGAAGGCCTGCGATGCGATCGTCGCGAAGCTCAATAGCGGCAACAGCGGCGCGCCACGGACCGTGGGAAGCGCCGCTTCACCTGGCCTCGGCGAGAAATTCGCGCGGCTTGGCGTCTCGATGCTGGAGGAATACGCCGAATTCATTCCGCCCGGCGCCGAGCCGAACAAAATCGCCGGGCTCTTCACAAATCCGATCAAGAAACTCTACGAAGGCACGCCGACGCTGGTCGGCGGCTCCAAGGGCGAGAAGCTGATGTACGCCCTCGGCGCCGAATTCGTGGAAGTGCGCGTGCACGCCCGCACGCGCGAAATCCGCGTGCCGCGCATCGTCGGCGCTTTCGCCGCGGGGCGCATCATGAACACGCGCACCGCGCACAGCCAGTACATGGGTGCGATGATCTGGGGCGTATCGTCGGCGCTGCACGAGGCGACCGAGATTGATCCGCGCAACGCGCGCTACCTCAACGACAACCTGGCGGACTATCTGGTGCCGGTGAACGCCGACATTCAGGAGGTCGATGTGATCCTGGTCCCGGAGCGTGACGACTTCGTCAATCCGGCCGGCGTCAAGGGCATCGGTGAGCTCGCCAATGTCGGCACCGCAGCGGCCGTCGCCAACGCAGTCTACCACGCGACCAGCATTCGCGTGCGCGAGCTGCCGATCCGGCTCGAAAAGCTGCTCACGTGAGGGTGGTGGGCGGTGACGGACTCGAACCGCCGACATCTTGCGTGTAAAGCAAGCGCTCTACCAACTGAGCTAACCGCCCGATGGCGCCTTTATCGCCTCTGCCCCCGGCAAGGGCAAGGCAAACGCGCTCAAGCGGCGGGAGAGTCCCTGCCCGCCGCGCAAGCGCAATACCCCGTTACAGCTAAACCAGAACTTTAGCGGTTGACCGCCTCTTTCAGGCCCTTGCCGGCCGTAAAGCGCGGCCGTCTCGACGCCTTGATGGCAACCGGCGCGCCGGTGCGCGGATCACGGCCTTCGCGCGCGGCGCGTTTGACCACCTTGAAGTTACCGAACCCCATGATCTTGACGTCGTCGCCCTTGCGCAGCGTCGTCGTAATGGCGTCGAAGGTCGCTTCGACGACATTGGCGGCTGCCGTCTTGGTCATCTGCGTCTTGCCAGCGATCACGGCGATAAGTTCGTTCTTGGTCATGACCGATCCTTCCCCGTCTCGAAGCGGCGGGATCGTCCCGTCGCACCGGCGAGGGTCTTCCCCAATTCCTGTGATTCGCAAGTCCTGGGAGCGGCACCGCCTGGACTGGAGCGGTTGGCGAAACGAAAAACGGCGCCTCGCGGCGCCGTTTTTGTCGTTTGAGGCGTATCGGGCCTAGTGGGCGGTAAGCCCCGAGGCGTCGTCCTCGACCACCGGATCGGCAGCCGCCGCGGCGATCTTGGCGGCCTCCTCGTCCCAAGTGATCGGCTCCGGCTTGCGCACCAGCGCCTTGGCCAGCACTTCATCCATGCGGGTGACCGGAATGACCTCCAGGCCCTTTTTGATCGCGTCGGAGATTTCCACCAGATCCTTGGCGTTCTCCTCGGGGATCAGCACGGTCTTCATGCCGCCGCGGGCCGCAGCCAGCAGCTTCTCCTTCAATCCGCCGATCGGCAGCACGCGGCCGCGCAGCGTGATCTCGCCGGTCATGGCGACGTCACGGCGCACCGGAATGCCGGTCATGGTCGAGACGATCGCGGTGACCATGGCAACACCTGCCGACGGACCATCCTTCGGCGTCGCGCCTTCCGGCACGTGCACGTGAATGTCACGCTTTTCGAACCAAGGCGGCTCGATGCCGAAGGCGACGGCGCGCGAGCGCACGTAAGACGCCGCCGCCGAGATCGACTCCTTCATCACGTCACGCAAGTTGCCAGTGACGGTCATGCGGCCCTTGCCCGGCATCATCGCGCCTTCGATGGTGAGCAGTTCGCCCCCAACGTCGGTCCACGCAAGTCCGGTAACGACGCCGACCAGATCCTCTTCCTCGATCTCGCCGTAACGGTATTTGGGCACGCCGAGAAAATCGTCCAAATTCCTGGCATCGACGGCGACCGATTTCTTCTTGGAGATTGTCAGCTCCTTCACCGCCTTGCGGATCAGGGTCGACAATTCCCGCTCGAGATTGCGCACGCCCGCTTCCCGCGTATAGCGGCGGATGATGGTGAGCAGCGCTTCGTCGTCGATCGACCACTCTTTCTCATTGAGGCCGTGCTTCTCGACCGCGTGCTTGATCAGATGCTTGCGCGCGATCTCGACCTTCTCGTCCTCGGTGTAGCCGGCAATGCGGATGATCTCCATGCGATCCATCAACGGCGGCGGAATATTGAGCGTGTTCGCCGTGGTGATGAACATCACGCCGGAGAGATCGTAATCGACCTCGAGGTAGTGATCGTTGAAGGTGTGGTTCTGCTCCGGATCGAGCACTTCGAGCAAAGCCGACGACGGGTCGCCGCGGAAATCAGCACCCATCTTGTCGACCTCGTCCAGCAGGAACAGCGGGTTCGAGGTCTTGGCCTTGCGCATCGACTGGATGATCTTGCCGGGCATCGAGCCGATATAGGTGCGCCGGTGGCCGCGGATTTCAGCTTCGTCGCGCACGCCGCCGAGCGACACGCGCACGAACTCGCGGCCGGTCGCCTTCGCGATCGACTTGCCGAGCGAGGTCTTGCCCACGCCGGGAGGACCGACCAGGCACAAGATCGGTCCAGTCAATTTGTTGGCGCGTTGCTGGACCGCGAGGTACTCGACGATGCGCTCCTTGACCTTCTCCAGGCCATAGTGATCGTCGTTGAGAACCTTCTCGGCCGCGACCAGATCCTTCTTGACCTTGCTCTTCTTGTTCCACGGGATCGACAAGAGCCAGTCGAGATAGTTGCGCACGACGGTTGCTTCCGCAGACATCGGTGACATCTGGCGGAGTTTCTTGAGTTCGTGCGTGGCTTTTTCGCGCGCTTCCTTCGAGAGCTTGGTCTTCTTGATCTTCTCTTCGAGTTCGGCGAGTTCGTCCTTGCCTTCCTCGTCACCAAGCTCCTTCTGGATCGCCTTCATCTGTTCGTTGAGGTAGTACTCGCGCTGCGTCTTCTCCATCTGCCGCTTCACGCGGGTACGGATGCGCTTTTCCACCTGCAGCACGGAGATCTCGCTCTCCATCAGCCCGAGCACCTTTTCGAGACGCTGGGTGACGACGGGCGTCTCCAGGATGTCCTGCTTGTCGGGAATCTTGACGGCGAGATGCGAAGCCACCGTGTCGGCGAGCTTGGCATAGTCCTCGATCTGCTGGACCACGCCGACGACTTCCGGCGACACTTTCTTGTTGAGCTTCACATAGCCTTCGAATTCGTTGATGACCGAACGCGCCATGGCTTCTGCCTCGACCCGGTCACCGACGTCGTCGGTGAGCACGGTGGCGTCGGCTTCGTAGTATTCGTTGCGGTCGGTGTACTTGAGAACCTTCGCGCGCGCGGCGCCCTCGACCAGCACCTTCACGGTGCCGTCGGGCAGCTTCAGAAGCTGCAACACGCTCGCGAGCGTGCCGACTTCGAAAATCGAGTCCGTCGCCGGATCGTCATCCGAGGCGTTCTTTTGCGTCGCTAGCAGGATGTACGTGTCCGAGCGCATCACTTCCTCGAGCGCGCGGATTGATTTCTCGCGCCCGACGAAAAGCGGGACGATCATGTGCGGAAACACCACGATGTCGCGCAGCGGCAAAACGGGATAAGCGCGGGTCTCGCCCGGCTGCAGCGTGGGTCGTGGCTTCGGGGTGGTCATGGCCAGGTCCTTTTTGTTGTGCCCCTCTTCCGGGACCCCAAATGGGCATCACGGAAAAGTGCCAGGTGGAGAGCAAGGGAACGCCGGGTTGGTCGTTCGAGACTTCGGTCGGCGCACCGTAAGGCGGGTACGAGACCCTCACTCAACCGGAACTAACTACGATCCTTCGTACGCTATTTCGTTTCGGACACCATACCTATGATGGCCCCGGACGGTCTGCAAGTAAGGCCCGTTCTTCAAGTTAAAACGGTCCTGGCACTTAGATTACAAATGGCGAATGCGCGAATCGGCGGCCGGTTCCCTCCGGCCGGGTCCGGCAGGAGGCATCTATCAGGCGCTCGCGCTGCCGGATTCGGTCCGGTCGGAGCGGTCGGCGTAGATGTAAAGCGGCCGCGCGGTCCCCTCGACGACTTCCCGGGAGATCACGACCTCTTCCACGCCTTCGAGGCTCGGCAACTCGAACATGGTGTCGAGCAGGATGCCTTCCATGATCGAGCGCAGGCCGCGCGCGCCGGTCTTGCGGTCGATCGCCTTGCGCGCGATCGCACCGAGCGCTTCCTCGGCGAGCGTGAGATCGATCGATTCCATCTCGAACAGCCGCTGATATTGCTTGACCAGCGCATTCTTCGGCTGAGTGAGAATGAGCTTGAGCGAGGGCTCGTCGAGATCTTCGAGCGTGGCGACCACCGGCAGGCGGCCGACAAATTCCGGAATGAGCCCGTACTTGAGCAGATCCTCTGGCTCGACCTCGCGGAAGATTTCGCCTTGCTTGCGGTCTTCCGGCGCCAGCACTTTCGCCGAGAAGCCGATCGAGGTGGACCGGCCGCGCGCCGAGATAATCTTTTCGAGGCCGGCGAACGCGCCGCCGCAGACGAAGAGAATATTGGTGGTGTCGACCTGCAGGAATTCCTGCTGCGGATGCTTGCGGCCGCCCTGCGGCGGCACCGAAGCGATCGTGCCTTCCATGATCTTGAGCAGCGCCTGCTGCACGCCCTCGCCCGACACGTCGCGCGTGATCGACGGGTTGTCGGACTTGCGTGAAATCTTGTCGATCTCGTCGATGTAGACGATGCCGCGCTGCGCGCGCTCGACATTGTAGTCGGCCGACTGCAGCAGCTTGAGAATGATGTTCTCGACGTCCTCGCCAACGTAACCGGCTTCGGTCAGCGTCGTCGCGTCCGCCATCGTGAACGGCACGTCGAGGA
>JBAUHH010000068.1:0-7644 GCA_049680165.1 Pseudolabrys sp. | reverse complement strand
CAGGGCTCGGTGGTCGCCTCCGACGCGTTCGTCCCGTTCGCCGATGGTTTGCTGGTGGCGATCGAAGCCGGCGCGACGGCGGTGATCCAGCCCGGCGGCTCAATGCGCGATAATGAGGTGATCGAAGCCGCCGACGCGCACAACATTGCGATGGTGTTCACCGGCACGCGGCACTTCCGGCACTAGCCGCTACTGCCGCGCCAAGTCACCCAGCAGGCTCGCCGCCACCGACAGCTTCGACAACGTCATCCCCGAGCCGGCGATTTCGTGGATCGCTGCGCGGATGCGTTCGACTTCCGCCTCGCGCGGCATGACCCAGGCCTCTACCGCGGCGGCGCCGGTCACGCCGTTGCCGACCATCGCCGCCGTCAGCCGCCGCTCGGCATCACCGATCGAATCGAGTGCGCGGTCAAGCGCAAGCCGGTCGAAATAATCCGACACCGGAATGCCGGCGACCGCGCCGGCGATGCGGTCGAGCCGGAAATAGGCTTCGGTGGCGAAATAGGTCGCGGTCACGTCCGCTACCGGTTGTTGCGCGCGATCGGCGACCAGCACGATGTCGGGCGCGGCCTTGAGCACCGGCAGATTGGCGAACCGCCGCGCCAGATCGTCCGGCAGGCCGGCTTTCTTGAACTCGGCCTCCCGCGCCGCGCGCGCAGCTAACGCATCTTTCGACAGCGCGCTTTCAAGCGCGTCGGAAACCTGCGCGATGCTGCCGCGATAATGCTCGACGATCTTCGCCAGCCCCTGCTTGAGATAGACATTGCGCAGGAACCAGACCAGCCGGTCGAGCAGCAGATTTTCGACCGCGGCGTAGAGCGAAAGCTGCGCCGCGCCGGAAATCTTGTTATCGAGCGTATTGATCTCTTCGTTGAGCGCCGGCATGCCGTAGCTGTCGCGGACCGCCGCGAAAGCAAAGGCAATCGCATCGGGCGCCGCGCCGGTCTGATCGGCGATGCGCACCATGAGCGTCGGCCCGCCGCGGTTTACCATTGAATTCGCAAGCTGCGTGGCGATGATCTCGCGGCGCAACCGGTGCGCCTGCAACGCATCCAGATACCGCTGCGACATTTCCTTCGGGAAATAGCGCGCCAGTTCGCGCCCGAGATAGGGATCGTCCGGGACTTCGCTTTCCAGGAGGTCGCTGTAGAGCGTGAGCTTGGCGTAGGCGAGCAGCACCGCCAGCTCAGGTCGCGTCAACGGCACCTTGCGTTTGCGCCGGTCGGCGAGCGCCAGGTCGTCGGGCAGGAATTCAACCGCGCGGTCGAGATGGCCGTGCGTTTCCAGAATTTGCATCAACCGTTGCTGGAAGCCGAAAGCCTCGAGCCCGCGCCGCTCCGCCAGCGAGAGCGCCAGCGACTGCAAATAGTTGTTGCGCAATACCAGCCGCGCGACCTCGCCGGTCATCTCGGTGAGTAGCACGTTGCGCGCGTCCATCGTAAGCTTGCCGGCGCGTACAGGACCACTCAGCGCGATCTTGATGTTGACCTCGACGTCGGAAGTGTTGACGCCGGCGGAATTGTCGATCGCGTCGGTGTTGAGGCGAATGCCGCGCAGCGCGGTCTCGATGCGCCCGCGCTGGGTCATGCCGAGATTGGCGCCCTCGCCGATCACCTTGCATTTGAGGTCGGCGCCGGTGATGCGGATGGCGTCGTTGGCGCGGTCGCCGACCGCCTCGTCGCTTTCGGTCGAAGCGCGGATATACGTGCCGATGCCGCCGAAGAACAGCAGGTCGGCCGGCATCCGCAGGATCGCCTTCATCAGCGCCTGCGGCGTCACCGACTCGCCGACGCCGACAATCTTCTGCGCCTCGGGGCCGAGCTTGATTTCCTTCGACGTGCGCGGATAAACGCCGCCACCCTTGGAAATGAGCGACCTGTCGTAGTCCTGCCAGCTCGAGCGCGGCAGCGCGAACAGGCGCGAGCGCTCGGCAAAGCTCACCGCCGGATCTGGATCGGGGTCGATGAAAATGTCGCGATGGTCGAACGCCGCCAGCAGGCGCGTCGTCTCCTCGCGCAGCATGCCGTTGCCGAACACATCGCCCGACATGTCGCCGACGCCGACGGCCGTGAAGGGCGTTCTGCCGATGTCGATATCCATCTCGCGGAAGTGGCGCTTCACCGACTCCCAGGCGCCGCGCGCAGTAATGCCCATCGCCTTGTGGTCGTAGCCGGCCGAGCCGCCGGAGGCGAACGCATCGCTGAGCCAATAGTGGTGCTCGTCCGACAGCGCGTTGGCCGTATCGGAAAACGTCGCCGTGCCCTTGTCTGCGGCGACCACGAGATACGGATCGTCGCCCTCGTGCCGCACGACATTGTCTGGCGGAATGATTTTTCCGTCCGGCGCGATGTTGTCGGTGATGTCGAGCAGCGTCGAAATGAACAACTTGTAGGTCGCGATGCCCTCGGCCTGAACCACGTCGCGCGGCGCGCCTTTCGGCATCAGCTTGGGCACGAAGCCGCCCTTGGCGCCGACCGGCACGATCACCGCATTCTTCACCTGCTGCGCTTTGACGAGTCCGAGAATTTCTGTGCGAAAATCCTGCGGCCGGTCCGACCATCGGATGCCGCCGCGCGCGACTTTTCCGAAGCGCATGTGCACGCCTTCGACGCGCGGCGAATAGACGAAGATCTCGTAGAGTGGGCGTGGCAGCGGCAGGTCGGTGAGCTTCTTGCTTTCGAACTTGATGGCTATTTGCGCCTTCGGTTGTCCGTCGGCGCCGACCTGATAGAAATTGGTGCGGATCGCCGACTGCACGGCGTTGACGAACTGGCGCAGGATGCGGTCCTCGTCCAGGCTATCGACTCCGCCGAGCGCTTCCTCGATGCCGTCCGCGATCTCCTTTTCACGCGCGGCGCGATCCTGGTCCTTGCCGGGATCGAAGCGTGCGTGGAACAGCGCGACGATCTTGCTGGCGATGGCGGAATGCTTCACCAGCGTCGCCCACATGTAATCCTGCGAATAGGGCACGCGGATCTGCCGCAGGAAGCGCGAAATGGTGCGGATGAGCGCGACGTCGCGCCACATCAGGCGGCCGGCCAGCACCAGCGCGTTATAGCCGTCGTTCTCGGCGACCCCGCGCATGACCATCAGGAAGGCGGCTTCGAGCCGCGTCTTGGCGCCGTCGAGGTCGATCAGGCCGCCGTCGCTGCGCTCGAGCAGCATGTCGTGCAGCCAGACGCCGGGGCGATCCTTGGGCGTAAGGTGATACGTGCGCTCGTCCACCACCCGGAAACCCATGTTTTCCAGCACCGGAACGCGTTCGGAGAGCGGCAGCGGGCGCTCGCGGCTCCAGACCTTGAGGCCGATGGTGGCCTGATCCTCTTCGAGGCGATGATGGAAATCGACGCCGAGCGGGCGCTGCTCCGAGAGGTCCTCGATCGCGCGCAGATCGACCACCGCGGTGGCTGGCGCGTAGGCCTCGTGATAGCCGACGGAAAACGCCGCGTTGTAACGCTCGAACAGCGCGTGCGCCTCTTCCGGCAAGTAGGCCAAAGCAAGCGCGTCGGAAAAATCGTCGGTCCACGTGCGTATGATCGCGGCGACCGCTTGCTCGAGCGTGCCGCGCTCGACTTCCGGCGTCTTGCCGCCGGTGCGCCCGATGATGAAGTGCACGCGCACCAGCGTGCCTTCCTCCGGGAAGAACGGATAATAAGCGGAGACGTGACCCTTGAAGGCGGTGGCGAGATACTCGCCGACCTTCACGCGGATGTGGCTGTCGTAGCGCTCGCGCGGCACATAAACAAGCACGGAGACGAAACGATCGAAACGGTCGCGCCGCGCCAGCACACGAACACGCGGTCGCTCGTTGAGTTGCAGGATCGGGAGCGCGAAGTGATAGAGCGTATCCTCGTCGACCTGAAACAGTTCGTCGCGCGGATAATGCTCGAGCACATTCGCCAGCGCCTTGCTGGAATGACTGCCGGAAGAAAACTCGGCGCGCTTCTCGACATTCGCGATCTTGCGGCGCAGGTAAGGAATGCTGTGGGCGGACCGCGTGTAGGCGGTCGAGGTGAACAATCCGACGATGCGGAATTCACCAACCAGATTGCCCGCGGCATTGAACCGTTTGATGCCGATGTAATCGAGATAGGTGCGCCGGTGCACGTGCGCACGGATATTGGCCTTGGCGACGATCAGCGGCCGCGGCTCCTTCAGAAACGCCATGATTTCCGGCGTGAACTCGAGCAGCTCGTCGCCGCGCCTGAGCACGCGCAAATCGCGCGAGCGCATGATGCCGAGCCCGCTTTCGAACACCGGATCGAGCGCGCTGCCCTTGAGCATGTAGTCGCGCACGCCGAGGAAGGTGAAATTGTCGGCGAGCAGCCATTGCAGGAATTGAATCGTCTCGGCGATCTCATCGACAGGCAGCGGCGGCGGATTGTTTTTCAGTTCCGTGACCATCGCGTTGACACGCGCGAGCATCACCTGCCAGTCTTGCACCGCCAGCCGAACTTCGCCCAGCACGCCTTCGAGGCTGCGCACGATTTCGGTGCGGCGCGCATCATCCATCACCGGCGCGAGATGGATGTGGATGAAGCTCTCGCGCTGCGCGCTTGCCGCATCGGCGGCGCCGAGGCCGATCAGACGGCCGGCGGCGTCGCGCTCGACGCCTAACACCGGATGCGCGACCAGTCTGACGTCGAGCCCGCGTTCGCTGAGCTCACCCATGACCGAGTCGACCAGGAACGGCATGTCGTCGTTGACGATCTCGATGACCGTGATCGCCGTCTGATCGCCCGAGCCGGACAGCTTCACGAGGTCGCAGCGGATTTTCGGCGCGTGCATCGCGCGCTGCGCGAGGTATTGCCACGCACGGTCGGCGAGCGCCGCGAGATCTTCCGGCACGTAGCGCGCGACGTCTTCCGGCACCGCGCGGCCGAACAACTGCGCCGCGAAAGTTTCCGGAATGTCGCCGTTACGGACCGCCAGCGCCACGCCGGCGCGCGCGATGATCGTGCGGACGGCTTCCTCGTCCTCGCCGAGGTGGTCTTCCGCGAGGCTCAGGTTTCTTGCCGCCTGGGGAATCATTTCCACGGGATGTTCGCCAATCCGGGCCGGGGCGTCGAGAGCAAGATTTGACGATGTCGGCGATGACATTTTGACGACCGGCGTGCGGGCGCGCCTAATTGTGCTCTAACACGCTGGAAATAAAGCCATAAATGGCCCTTGGGGGTCATATCGCGGGAGCCGCGAACGTTGTAGGCTGGCGTGCGTGGGGACAGACATGGGGCGCTCGACATGGCGAAAGCCAGCAAAAACCTGAAAGCCGCCGACAAGACGGCAAATCCGGCTCGGACCCAACCCCAGCCGGCGCTGCGCGCCATCAGGGGCGACAAGGCCGCCGACCCTGCCACAAAGCCCGGCAAGCGGGCGGCGCTCAAGCCCGTGCCGCTGAAGGCTGCGGCTCCTGCCGCCGACGACGCGCCGATCATCGCGCTCAATCTGCCGGCGGCGAAGCTCTCGCCTGCGATGGCCGCCTATTTCAAGAAGTGCCAGGACAGGCTCGGCTTCGTGCCGAACGTGCTGCTCGCCTACGCATTCGACATGACGAAGCTGGAAACCTTCGTCGCCATGTACAACGACCTGATGCTGGGCGAGAGCGGCCTTTCCAAGCTCGAGCGCGAGATGATCGCGGTCGCGGTGTCCTCGCAAAACCGCTGCTACTACTGTCTCACCGCCCACGGCGCCGCCGTGCGGCAATATTCAGGCAACCCGCTGCTCGGCGAGCACATGGTGATGAACTATCGCGTCGCGCGCATCAGCAAGCGTCAGCGCGCGATGCTCGACTTCGCCGTCAAGCTCACCGCCTCGCCGTGGAGCGTGGAGGAAGGCGACCGCGAGCGGCTGCGCCGCGCCGGATTTTCCGAGCGCGACATCTGGGACATTTCCGCCGTCGCCGGCTTCTTCAACATGTCGAACCGCGTCGCATCCGCGACCGACATGCGGCCGAACACGGTCTATCACGGTCAGGCGAGGTAATGACTGCTGCTGTCCCGGTCGAGCGGTAGCGAAAGCCGGGACCCATACTCCGCAGTCTCTCGATATCTTGATGATTATGGGTCCCCGCGATCGCGGGGACGACATATGAGATGCCAATGTCCCGCCTGTACCAATTCTTAATTGCATTTGTCGTTTTCGCCGGTTTGACGAGCGCCGCGCTGCCGCAATCGCGGCCACTCGGCGCGCCGACGCCCGTACAAGCCGTCGTCGCCCGCAACGGTATGGTGGTGGCGCAGGAGGTACGCGCCGCACGCATCGGCGCGGATATTCTCAAGCACGGCGGCAACGCGGTCGATGCCGCCGTCGCGGTCGGCTTCACGATGGCGGTCGCCTATCCGCGCGCAGGCAATATCGGCGGCGGCGGCTTCATGGTAATTCATCTCGCCAAGGGCAATCAGGACATTGCCATCGACTACCGCGAGACCGCGCCGGCGGCCGCGACCAAGACCATGTTCCTCAACGACAAGGGCAACCCCGATCCGGCGAAGTCGCGCGACAGCGCGCTCGGCATCGGCGTGCCCGGCACGGTGGCTGGCCTCGCGCTGGCGCACCGGCAATACGGCTCCGGCACATTCTCGCTCGCCGAGCTGATGGCTCCAGCAATCGAGTACGCGCGCAACGGCGTGCCGATCGAGGACGACACCGCGGATTCGCTGCCCGCCGCGCGCGAGCGCCTGGAGCGCTGGCCGGCCTCGACGAGGATCTTTTTCAAGAACGGCGCCCCGCTCGCGCCGGGCGACACATTGGTCCAGTCCGATCTCGCCGATACCCTGCAGGCAATTGCGAGCCAGGGTCCGCGCGGATTTTACGAAGGACCGGTGGCGGCGAAGATCGCGGACGCCATCCACGCCGCTGGCGGCATCGTCACCGCGGACGATCTGAAGCACTATCACGCCATACTGCGCGTGCCGGTGCGCGGCACTTATCGCGGCTACGACATCGTCTCGATGCCGCCGCCATCATCGGGCGGAGTGCATCTGATCGAGATGCTCAACATCCTCGAAGGCTACGATCTGGCGAAACTCGGCCGCAACGACGAGGCGCTGCACGACACGATTGAAGCGATGAAGCGCGCCTATGCCGACCGCGCGATTTTCATGGGCGATCCCGAAGCGGTGCGCATGCCGATCAAGGGCCTGCTCTCGAAAAAATATGCGGCGAGCCTGCGCGACACCATCGGCGAGAAGGCGACGCCGGCGGCCGACATCCGCGCCGGCAAGCCGCAAAATTTCGAAGGCCCGAATACCACGCATTTCTCCATCATCGACCACGACGGCAATGCGGTGTCGAACACCTACACGCTCAACTTCTCTTACGGTTTGGGCATGGTCGCCGACGGCACTGGCGTGCTACTCAACAACGAGCTCGACGATTTCACTGCCAAGGCGGGCGCATCCAACGCTTACGGCCTCGTCGGCTTCGACGCCAACCTGCCCGGGCCCGGCAAGCATCCGCTGTCGTCGATGACGCCGACCATCGTGCTGAAAGACGGCAAGCCGTTTCTGGTCACTGGCTCGCCCGGCGGCAGCCGCATCATCACCACCGTGTTGCAGGTGATCATGAACGTGATCGACTTTCACATGAGCATCGCGGAGGCCGTCACTGCGCCGCGCCTGCACCATCAATGGCAGCCGGACGAAG
>JBAUHH010000067.1:0-4587 GCA_049680165.1 Pseudolabrys sp. | reverse complement strand
CAGCAGCGAGGGCCCTTTATACCAGGGCGTGCGCTCGCTGCGCGCCGAGACATTGTCGCCGTCGCGCGCCGAGATCGGGATGGCGACGATTTCCTTGAAGCCCAGCTCGGTGACGAAGCTCTTGAAGTTGGCGACGATGTCGTCGAACACCGCCTGATCGAAGGCGACGAGATCGCTCTTGTTGACGGCGAGCACCGCGTAGCGGATGCCGAGCAGCGCGGCGATGATGGCGTGGCGGCGCGTCTGGCCGAGCAGGCCCTTGCGCGCGTCGACCAGTAGCACCGCAAGCTCGGAGTTGGACGCGCCGGTCGCCATGTTGCGGGTGTATTGCTCGTGGCCGGGCGTGTCGGCGACGATGAACGAGCGCCGCTTGGTGGAGAAATAGCGGTAGGCGACGTCGATGGTGATGCCCTGCTCGCGCTCGGCCTCAAGGCCGTCGAGCAGCAGCGCGAAATCGAGCTCGGCGCCGACGGTGCCGTGCTTCTTCGAGTCGCGCTCGAGCGCGAGGAGATGATCGTCGAAAATCAGATTCTGTTCGTAGAGCAGCCGGCCGATCAGCGTCGACTTGCCGTCGTCGACCGAGCCGCAGGTGAGAAAGCGCAGCGCCGGGCGCGTATCGACCTCGTCGATCCGCACCGGCTTTGCCGTCTTGGCGGTGACGCGCGCCGGGCCGCTCATCAGAAATAGCCCTCGCGCTTCTTCTTCTCCATCGAGCCGGAATCGTCGTGGTCGATGGCGCGGCCCTGCCGCTCGGAGCTCGCCGAGTTGCGCATCTCGTCGATGATGGCGTCGAGCGTGTCCGCGCTGGAGCGCAGCGCGCCGGTGAGCGGATAGCAGCCGAGCGTGCGGAAGCGCACGCGCTCCATGCGCGTCTTCTCGCCGGGCTTGAGCGGCAGACGGTCGTCGTCGCGCACGATCAGCATGCCGTCGCGGTCCACCACCGGGCGCTCTTTCGCAAAGTAAAGCGGCACCACCGGAATGTCCTCGGCGCGGATGTATTCCCATACGTCGAGCTCGGTCCAGTTCGACAGCGGAAACACGCGCATGGATTCGCCTGGCTTGATGCGGGTGTTGAAAATATTCCAGAGCTCGGGACGCTGGTTGCGCGGGTCCCAGCCGTGCGCAGCCGAGCGGTGCGAGAAGATGCGCTCCTTGGCGCGGCTCTTTTCCTCGTCGCGCCGCGCGCCGCCAAACGCAGCATCGAAGCGGCATTTATCCAGCGCCTGGCGCAGGCCTTCGGTCTTCATCACCTGCGTGTGCACCGACGAGCCGGACGCGACCGGCGAAATGCCGCGCGCGAGACCTTCTTCGTTGATATGCACGATCAGGTCGAGCCCGAGCCGCGCCGCGGTTTCGTCGCGGAACGCGATCATCTCGCGGAACTTCCAGGTGGTGTCGACGTGCAGCAGCGGGAACGGCAGCTTCGAGGGATAAAAGGCTTTCTGCGCGAGGTGCAGCATCGCGCTCGAATCCTTGCCGATGGAATAGAGCATCACCGGATTGCGAAATTCGCTCACCGCCTCGCGCATGATGAAGATCGCTTCGGCTTCGAGCCGGCGCAATCGCATCGAGAGATTTTGCGGCCCCGGCGACAGCCGTCCGGTGTCTCCGGCGCGGGGTTTCACTGTTTCCAACATTCTTTCGATGCTTGGCTTGCGGTCAGGGCGCGGATATAAGCCCCCCTTACCTCGCGGGCAACACTCATTAATTCGTGTTCCTTGTCAACTGCGGCAAAACATGCCGAATGAGCGGGTTATAGCGCATGTTTGATCCTTCCGGGCCGCGTCCGGCGGCATTTCTTGATCGCGACGGCGTACTCAATGTGGACAACGGCTGGACCTTTCGGCCCGAGCAACTGGTGTGGGTCGCCGGCGCGCTTGAAGCCGTGCGGCTGCTGAACGAGGCCCGTTATCATGTGCTGGTGGTGACCAACCAATCCGGCGTCGCGCGCGGGTTCTACGACGAGGCGGCGATTGAGCGGTTCCACGCGCATATGCAGGAAGGGCTGCGGGCGGAAGGCGCGCATGTCGACGCTTTCTATTATTGCCCGCATCATCCCGAGGGCTCGGTCGCCGAATTCTCCATCGCGTGCGCCTGCCGCAAACCCGGACCCGGCATGCTCGAGCAGGCCGCGCGCGAATGGAACGTCGATCGCGCTCGCAGCTTCATGATCGGCGACCGCGACGACGACATGAATGCGGCGGCGGCGTTCAACGTGCGCGGCATCAAGTTCGATCACGGCAAGCATTCGCTGCTCGACATCATTCGCCGCGAAATCGCGGCAGGCGCGGCCTGACAAAAGCGCAGACGTGGCGCGACGAATACGCGCTGTTATGCGCGACGTGCCTGTGCTATCTCGCGCCAATAACGGTCATCTCCGTGGCTTTCCCGCAATGACGACATCCCCCACCAGCGCAGCGTCGCAGGAGCGCGTGCTCACCTCGTTGCTACTGCTCTGGCTCGGCGGCGTTGCCTTGCGCCTGACCATTCTGGCGGTGCCGCCGGTCATTCCGCTGATCCACGATGAGTTGAAGCTCAACGCCACGCAGGTCGGCATCCTCACCGGGCTGCCGTCGATGCTGTTCGCCATCGCCGCGGTGCCGGGCTCGCTGATCATTGCGCGCCTCGGCGTGAAGAGCGCGCTGGTGATCGGGCTCGTCGTGACCGCGATCGCGGGCGCCTTGCGCGGCGCGGTCAGCGACATCGCGTGGCTCTACGCGATGACGATCGTCATGGCGATCGGCGTCGCGGTGATGCAGGTGACCATGCCGCCCGCTGTGCGCGCCTGGGCGCCGAAGCGCATCGGCTTTGCCACCGCCGTTTACACCAACGGGCTGCTGATCGGCGAAATCCTGCCCGTCGCGCTGACTCTGCCGCTGGTGCTTCCGCTCGTTACAAACTGGCAACGCGGCTTCGTGGTGTGGAGCGCGCCGGTCGCCGCGATTGCGGTGCTGCTGATTGTGTTCGCGCGTCCGGCGTCATCGAATGGATCGATGCCGGCGGTCGGCCGCCGCTGGTGGCCGGACTGGCGCGATTCATTGATCTGGCGGCTCGGGCTGATGCTCGGCACGGTCAACGCCAGTTATTTCGGCACCAATACTTTCCTGCCGGATTATCTGCGCAGCATCGGCCAGAGCGAATGGATCAGCGCCGCTCTGTCCGGCCTGAACATCGGCCAGCTTCCGGCGTCGTTCCTGCTGCTGGCGGTCGCCGGCCGGCTCGAGCGAAAAGTATGGCCCTATGTCGTGTGCGGGCTTTTGTGCCTGTGCGCGACCGGCGGCATCGTGTTCGGCTCCGGCGTCTGGATCGTCGCGGCCGCGACGCTGCAAGGATTTGCCGCCGCCGGCATTCTCATTCTGGTGCTGGCGCTGCCGCCGCTCTTAAGCGCGCCGGACGACGTGCACCGCGTCACCGCCGCGATGTTCACCATCAGCTATAGCTGCGCGGTCATCGTGCCGGTGATCAGCGGATTCCTGTGGGACCTGAGCGGCATTGCCCGCCTGGCGTTCCTGCCGATCGCGATTTGCGGCCTCGGACTTGCTATCCTGGCGCCCGCGATCGTTCACGTGCGGCCGAGCGGGAGTTGACGGAAATGCGCCCGATCCCTGTGGGAGCCAAAGGCACCTTCACGCTGCGCGTGATGCCGGGACACCTCGCCAACCAGTTCAAGGACGCAGCGCTCCCGCAAGTGTTCGCGACCCCGATGATGGTGACGGCGATGGAGAACGCGGCGCTCAATGCCGTGCGCGATTATCTCGATAAGGGCGAAAGCGCGGTCGGCACCGGGGTCAATATCCGCCACCTGGCGCCGACACCGGTTGGCCATCAGGTGACCGCGCAGGCCGAGGTGACCAAGGTCGATGGACGGCACATCGAGTTCAAGGTCAGCGCGCGCGACGAAACGGAAGAGATCGGCACCGGCACGCATGAGCGCATGGTCGTGGACATGGCGCGCCTCGACAAGCGGCTGAAGGCCAAGGCCAAGTCGTAACAAGACGTTCCAAATGACTTGAGGCGCGCACCGCTTTCGCCGGCGCGCCTCAAGCGTCAGATCACGCCTTTATTGCCAGGGGCAAAACGCCACGCATTGCGCAACGGCGCCGCCTTCCACCGTCGGAACTTCCTGCCACACGAGCTGGCAGCCGTCCGGCGTCAGGCCGTCGCAAAAAGGCTGCGGCGCCTCGATGTAGGCATAAGGGTAGTAAGTGCTGGCGCCGATCGCGAGCGCCGTGATCGCGCTGACCGCGACGAACGTCCGCCAGCCGCCGCCATAGCGGACGCGATAGCCGCTGCGCCAGACCGAGTAGTTATGGCCGCCGATATGCGTATGGCCGGCGCCGTGGCTGGGCATGCTGCGCATGCGTCCCGCTGTCACGGTGTGAGCATGCGGCCCGCCTGGCGTGTAAGCCTTCGCGCTGGCGCCCGCGCCGCCTTTGGGCGTGGTCACAACCGTCGTGCTTTTCGTCGTCGTGGTTTTCGTGGTCGTGGTTTTCGGCGTCACGACTTTCGGGCCCGTCTTCGGCTTGTTAACCGTCTTCTGGTTACCGCGATGGGCCGTATTGCCGCGCGGCGCATTGTGCGGTGCTG
>JBAUHH010000066.1:0-10649 GCA_049680165.1 Pseudolabrys sp. | reverse complement strand
CGGTCGCGCGGAATCGGCTCGCCGGCTTTCAGCCCGAGCAGGTCACGGATGACCTGCACGGCGGCATCGCCGTAGGCTTCGGGATTTTCGGAAAGCAGCTTGTGCGCGGTGAGCTTGCCGTCCGGTTGGCGGCCGACCACGTCGGTAAAGGTGCCGCCGCGGTCGATCCAGAAATCCCAACGCTGCGGCGATGTTTTTGCGGGCATGGTTTCAGACGCGGTACGCGGCCGGTCCACTATGTCTGCCCTGTCGGGCATAAAACAAGACTGCTAGGCTTCGCCCGGAAAAGAATTACGCAACCCGCGAGGTCGAAGCATGTGCCGGATCGTAAGAAGCGCCGTTTTTGGCCCGCTGTTGGCGGCTGGTTTGCTGGCCGTGATTATGGGACAGGCGCAGGCCGCCGATCTCAGGGTTCTCAGCGGCAATGGTGCGAAAGCGGCGGTGCGTGAACTATGCGCGCAGTTTGCGCAGGCTACCGGCAACAAGGTGTCGGTGCACTTCGAGGTCAATGCCGAACTTAAGAAAAAAATCGAGGCCGGTGAGCCATTCGACGTTGCGGTGCTCAATCCGCCGGTGCTCGACGCACTGATCAAGGACGGCAAGGTCGTCGCCGCGACCCGCGCCGACATCGGCCGCGCGGGACTCGGCGTCGCCGTGCGCTTGGGCGCGCCTAAACCGGATATTTCCACGGTCGACGGTTTCAAGCGCGCGCTGCTTGCGGTGAAGGCGGTTGCCTATCCCGGCAAAGGCGCAAGCGGGATGTATTTCGTCAGCCTGCTCGACCGCATGGGTATTGCCGCCGAGATGAAATCGAAACTCAAGCCGATGAAGGCAGAAGACACGGTCGAGGTCGTCGCGCGTGGCGAGGCCGACATGGTCGTCGTCGTATCGACGCGCATCACCGGCGTTCCGGGCGTCGAGCGCGTCGGCTCGATTCCGGAAGAACTGCAAACGAAAATCGGTTTTGCTGCCGGCGTTGCAAGCGCGGCAAAGGAGCCGGAAGCCGGCAAGGCGTTGGTGCGCTTTCTGAGCGCGCCGGCGGCCGCAGCGACGCTCAGGGCCAACGGCGTCGATCCGGCGCACTGACTTGTTTCGCTACTTGCGCCTTACCGACATGCGCTGGCCGACGATCACGGTTGCGACCACCGCGGCGGCATAAGCTAGCGTCGAGAATTTGATCGGCTCGCCATTCACCGGCGCCGCCAGTGCGACGATCACGAACGGCTGCAACAGCATCAACTGCCCGACGCGCGCGACGCCGCCCATCGCCATGGCCGCGTTGAACACGAAGAACGCCAGATACTGGCTGACGAAGCTGACATAACCGAGGCCGAGCCAGACCGGCAGCGGCACGTCGTGCAGGCCGTGCGGCCACAGCGCAATGACCGCAATCGCCGCCAGCGGCATGAACATTGCCACCTGCCACGAAATGACTTCCCAGCCCGGCCGTTGCAGGCTTAACCGGCCGGAGAGCGTGTAGCCGAACGCGCCGGAGACGATGGTGCCGAGCAGATATAAGTCGCCGAGCGCAAATGAATACGCTTCGCTCTGCCGCAGCACGAACACGACGACGACGGCGGCGCCGGCGAGACTCGCAAGCCAGAATCCGGCGCTCGGCCGTTCATGCGTGACGAGCGTGGCCGCCGCGACGGTCGCGAGCGGCATGATGCCGAGGACGACGCCGCCGTGCGCGGCGGGTACATTTGCCATCGCCAGCGCCATCAGAACGGGAAAGCCGATAATCGTGCAAAGCCCGGCGGCGAAAAAGTCGATCCACAACTTCAGTGTCGGCCACGGCCGCCGCAACGCCGCGAGCACCACGATCCCGACGCAACCGGCAATCAACGCACGCGCCGCCGTGAGAAACAGCGGGTCGAGCACGCTGACGGCGAGCCGCGTTGCCGGCAGCGTTCCGCCGAACAGGCAGACGCCGGAAAAGCCGAGGATGAGTCCGATTTTTTCGCGGGAAGACGGCATGTGAATTGCGCGAAAGCTACTCGCTGCGGCGAGTCGCCGCCAGCGAAAGCATTTGATTGCATCCATCGGCCGCGACGATGGCTTGCCGGAATTGGCGAGGCGCCCGGCCGGGTTTCCGCCGGACGCCTCTTCAAACATATCAGCCGGCCTGTAAGCCGGGTTCTGTAAGGCATGTCACCAAAGCGACATGCGTGACGACCATTCCTCTTGCTCGCCGGTTGCCCGGCGCATCAAGCAACCTACCCGAATGACTGGCCCGGACAGGCCTGAGACTTCACGTCCCGCGTCATTCCTATTCGGTCTTGCTCCCGGTGGGGTTTGCCGTGCCGTTTCCGTCGCCGGAAACGCGGTGCGCCCTTACCGCACCTTTTCACCCTTGCCGCGGCCAATACGCTACGCGCCGAGGCGGTTCGTTCTCTGTGGCACTTTCCCTGGGCGTCGATCCCCGCTTTCGCGGGGACAGGCCCCCGCCGGACGTTATCCGGCACCGTTCGTCCATGGAGCCCGGACTTTCCTCCCCGGCCGCCTTTCGGCATTGGTTCGGGGCGGCCGTCCGGCCGACTGACGCTATAGGCATGGGGGCGTAGGGCGTTGCCGTCAAGGCCGCCGCCTGCGCGTCGTTAACCGGCGATCAAGGAAATGGCGCCGACCGCGTCTCGATCAGCGCGTGCAGGGTTTGCAGGGTCGAAATATCGGCCACGCCGTCCACCCGCGCCGGGCGAAAATGACGCTGGAATGCGACGACGACTTCACGCGTCGCGTCGTCAAAGCGGCCGGTCGTCGGGATGCCGTAGCCGTAACTCCTGAGCGCCTGCTGCATCTGCGCCACCGTCTCGCCCTCGTCGCCGGGCTTGATGCTTGCGCCTTCGGTCAGCGGCGCGGGTCTGACCCAATGGCCGATGCCGCTCTCGCTCAAAAGGCCCCATGGAAATTTCTCGCCCGGATCCTGCTTGCGCGCCGGCGCCACGTCGGAATGCGCCAGCACGCGGTCCGGGCTGATCGGTCCGCGCCGCGTCAGGATCGAGCGGCACAGCGTGATCACCGCCGCGATCTGGCGGCGCGGAAAATCCGGATAGCTGAACTCATGGCCCGGATTGACGATCTCGATTCCGACCGAGCACGAATTGATGTCGACTTCACCGGCCCACGACGACAGGCCGGCGTGCCACGCGCGGCGCATTTCCGGCACGCATTGCACGATGCGGCCATCCTCGAACACGACGTAATGGGCGGACACTTTGCTTTCGGCCGAGCACAGCCGGTCGAGCGCGGCCTGACCGGTTTCCATGCCGGTGTAGTGCAGCAGGATCATATCCGGCGCGCGGCCGTCCTTGCGCTCGTCATGGTTCGGCGAAGGGACGATATCGGCTGTGACGAATGAGTCCGGCTGGAATGCGGTCATGCGCCGGACCATAGCGAATTGTTTGCTCAAACGCGTCCCCCGGAAAAAAGCAGCGGCCCGGACGACACCCAGTGGCACCGAAGTGCCAGCCGCGTATCGGCCGAACCGTGCTTCTTACATACGCTTACTTACTCGTCACTTGCTCACACACATACGACAGTTGGATTACTTGTGGGGGGTCGGCATCGGGCTGGATGCCGGATGGCCACCCAATCCACCGCTACTCGAGCCGCCCATACCGGTCGTCGTACGCGGCGGCTGGTAAGGCGTGAAGTTCTGCGCCTGCTTGAGCTCGTCCTTATTCATCGACGTCTTCAGCTTCGGCGAGCCGCCGTTGGTGCCAGGAACGACCTCGAAGGAGGACGGTGCCAGTGCCACGGACTTCGAGCCCATGCCGAGGAAGCCGCCGACGCTGATGACGTAGGCTTCGATCTTGCCCGACTTGTCGAACAGGATATCGCTCACGTCGCCGATTTTCTTGTCGTCGGAACCGACAACGTCAGTGCCTTTGAATTTGGACGCCAGCCATTGATCCGGTTGCTGCGACGAAACGACTGCCGCCTTGTCGCCGGCCGGTGCCGATGCGGTGGTTGAGCTTGGAGCGCTCTTCGCCGAGCCAGCCGGCGGGCTCATCGGTTGCGCGGCCGGGGGCGGCGATGAAGCCGACGGCGGCGGCGATGACGGTGCCTGGGCCAGGGCGCCTGACAACATCAGGGCGCTTACGGCCGTCCCGAGCATGAGTTTTTTGAACATGACAGTGCCTCCTTGAACGTTAGTGGAGCCGATTACGGAACAATGCGCGCGCATCACGCGCTTGCTGGTGCCAACTCAGGAATCAAACGGCTTGTTCCGAAATTTTTGTGCGCGCGTGATTTGCGAAATTGCAGTTCCGCCGTCGCGCGCGAATTTCCGGTGCGCTGGGACCGGTGAAATGGGGCTGCTGGCAAGAAATCCTTAAGTTTAAGAGCGCCCTAATATCGCCCGGAACCGCGCTGCGTCGGGGCCTCGGACGGGGGTCCCGGGCAGGGCGGATTCCATTGACGCCCATAATGTCCCATGATATCCCACGGCTTCTCATCCAGGGTTGCAGGCCTCGCAGACCGCGCAGGAACCGCTAGGCCGGCAATCCGAGGGGATCGAGTCCGTTGGACTCTCCCGGCGTGCGTCCGGTCGGTGTGGAGTGCGGGATATGGACCGCTTCGTGTCGAATTACACGCTGCGGCTCGATTCCAAGGGGCGCGTTTCGATTCCAGCCCCATTCCGATCGGTGCTCGGCCGCGACGGTTTCGACGGTCTCTACTGCTACCCAGCGCTCGATCGCCCGGCGATCGATGCTGGAGGGAACGCGCTGATGTCGGAGATCGAAGCGCTGATCGCGCGCTTTGCGCCCTTCTCGGAGGAGCGCGAGCAGTTCGCGACGGCGCTTTATGGCACCAGCGAGACCCTGAAGGTGGACGGCGAGGGACGGGTGATCCTGACCGAGCCGTTGAAGGCCCATGCAGGGATCGGCGACACGGTCGCATTCGTCGGTCTCGGCCACAAGTTTCAGATCTGGGAGCCAGGCCGGTTTCGCAGCGAGCTCGCGGAGGCCACCCAAAAGGTGCGCGCGCTCAAAGCCCAGCTCGGATCCCAGGCGGCGGCGCGGAATGCGCCCGGAGCACGGGAATGACGGCGGGCGGCGACAGCTTTGCTGTCGCTGGCGGATCGGCCCCCCACATTCCCGTGCTCGGTCCCGCAGCGGCAGACTTCCTCAACATTCGTGACGGCGGCGTCTATCTCGACGCTACCTTCGGCGCGGGCGGCTATACGCGCGCCATTCTCGCGGCCGCCAACGCGCGCGTGATCGCGATCGACCGCGACGGCAGCGCGATCGCGCGCGGCGCTGACCTGCTGACATCCGCCGGTGACCGGTTGACGCTGGTCGAGGAACGCTTTTCCAATCTCGATACCGTCGCCCGGCGCTGCGGGCATGACGCGCTCGACGGCGTGGTGTTCGATCTCGGCGTCTCGTCCATGCAACTCGACGAAGCCGGGCGCGGCTTCTCGTTTCGTTTCGATGGGCCACTCGACATGCGCATGGGCGCGCAGGGGCCGACCGCGGCCGATGTCGTGGCGGCGGCCGGCGAGCGCGATCTGGCAAACATCATTTTCCTGCTGGGCGAAGAGCGCCATTCGCGCGCGGTTGCCCGCGCCATCGTCAGGGCGCGCACTGAGGCGCCGATCCGCACCACGCGCGAGCTTGCCGAGATCGTCGCGACGGCGGTGCGCACACGCGGCGACATTCATCCGGCCACTCGCACGTTTCAGGCGCTGCGCATCTTCGTCAACGAGGAGCTGAAGGAACTTGTCGACGCGCTTGCGGCTGCCGAGCGCGCGCTCAAGCCGGGCGGCCGTCTGGTCGCGGTGTCGTTCCATTCGCTCGAGGACCGCATCGTGAAGTCGTTTCTGAACGACCGCAGCGATACGCGCGGTGGCTCGCGTCATGCGCCCGAGCGCAAGCGGGCGGCGCCGACTTTCAGCGTGCTCACCAGGCGCCCGGCCGTGCCTGACGAAAAGGAAATCGCCGGCAATCCGCGCGCCCGCTCCGCCAAATTGCGCGCCGCCGAACGCACCGACGCGCCCGCGCGCGAAAGCGTTGCCGATCTGCTGCCGCGGCTGCCGTCCCTTGACGACGTGATGAGGAGGCGCTGACCATGCGCCTCGTCAACTTCTTCGTCATTTGCGCGCTGATCCTGGCGGCGTCGTTTGTCTACAAGATCAAGTTCGATTCAACGCTGCAAATGGAGCGGGTGGCGAAAGTGCGCGGGGAAATCCGCCGCGAGCGCGACGCCATTGCGATTCTGCGCGCGGAATGGAGCAAGCTCGATACGCCCGGCCGCATCCAGGTGCTGGCGCAGCGGCATCTGCACTTGCAGCCGATCGAGCCGAACCAGTTCGACACGCTCGACAATCTGCCTGAACGCCCGCCGGTACTTGTGCCGGCGGCACCGGACGACCCGATCGCCGCGATGCTCAATGCGAATCCCGATTTTACCGGCAGCATCGCCAAGCCGCCGGCGGGCAGGTGACAGCGTGGAAACGTCCGCCGCAAACGCGAGGAAAGAACCGCGCTGGCAGCGCTTCGTGCGCTCGGTGCTCTACGGCAAGGACGTCAACCGCAACGTCAAGGCCAAGGCGCGGCTGATCCTCGCCATCGTCGGTTTCGCGGCGATCTATTCGGTGATCGCGGTGCGCTTGGTGATGTTCGCGGAACTAAGCGACGGCCACGGCGCGCGTCGCAGCGTGACGCAGGACGCGGTCGCGACCGCACGACCCGACATCCTTGACCGCAACGGACAAATCCTCGCCACCGACGTGAAAACGCCGTCGCTCTTTGCCGAACCGCGCAAGCTGATCGACGTCGACGAAGCCGAAGAGTTGCTGACGGCCGTGCTGCCCGATCTCGACCACACCGAAGTGCGCGATCGGCTCGCCTCCAAGCGCGGGTTCGTCTGGCTCAAGCGTGAAATCACGCCCAAGCAACGGCAGGAGATTCATCATCTCGGCATTCCGGGCGTCGGCTTTCTGACCGAGAACAAGCGCGTTTATCCGAATGGGCCGGTGGTCTCGCACGAGCTCGGTCATGTCAACATCGACAACCAGGGCATTGCTGGCATCGAGAAGTGGCTCGACGGGCAGGGGCTCGCGGCTCTGCACATGGCGGGCTTTGCCACCGACCGCTTGCAGCGGCCGGTGCAGCTTGCGCTCGATCTGCGCGTGCAGTTCGCGTTGCGCGACGAACTCACCGCCGCGCGCGAGAAATTCAAGGCCAAGGCTTCGTCCGGCGTGATCATGGACGTAAACACCGGCGAAATTATCGCCATGGTGTCGGAGCCCGATTACGATCCGAACAATCCGCGCGAGGCGAACGACCCGACGCGCATCAACCGGCTCACCACCGGCGTCTATGAAATGGGCTCGACCTTCAAGTCGCTGACCATGGCG
This sequence comes from Pseudolabrys sp., assembly GCA_049680165.1. Classification (GTDB taxonomy): domain Bacteria; phylum Pseudomonadota; class Alphaproteobacteria; order Rhizobiales; family Xanthobacteraceae; genus Pseudolabrys. Next base: position 3,286 of record JBAUHH010000066.1, on the reverse strand, counting down.
ATGGCGCTCGACAGCGGCAAGGTCACGCTCGCGTCGAAATTCGATGCGCGCGCGCCGCTGCAATACGGCAAGTTCACCATCCACGATTATGAGCCGCAGGGCCGCTATCTGTCGGTGCCCGAGATCTACACCTACTCCTCAAACATCGGCACCGCGCGCATGGCGCTTTTTATGGGTGTCGATTACCACAAGGCCTTCCTGAAGAAGATGGGCCAGCTCGATCGCCTGCGCACCGAGCTGCCGGAAAGCGCCGAGCCGCTGGTGCCGAAACACTGGGGCGAGCTCAACACCGTGACCATCGCATTCGGGCAGGGCCTGTCGGTAGCGCCGTTGCAGGCCGTGATGGGCATTGGTGCGCTCGTTAATGGCGGCCGGCTCATTCCGCCGACCTTTCTCAAGCGCAGCCGCGAAGACGCCGACAAGCTCGCCAAGCAGGTGATCAAGCCCTCGACCAGCGAGGACATCCGCTATCTGATGCGTCTCAACGTAGAGCGCGGCACCGCGCGCAAGGCGAATGTCGCGGGCTACTACATCGGCGGAAAGACCGGTACGTCGGAAAAGGTCGTCGGCGGCCGTTATTCCAAGACCAAAGTCTTGACCAGTTTCACTGCCATTTTGCCGGCCGACAAACCGCGCTATCTGTTGCTGATCATGCTCGACGAACCCCAGGGCCTGGCGCAAACCCACGGCTTCCGTACCTCCGGCTGGAATGCGGTCCCGACCGGTGCGGCCGTGGTCCGGCGCGTGGCGCCGCTGCTCGACATCGAGCCGCGCTTCAACATGCCGCCGGCCGACCAGTTGTTGCTGGTGAGCGCCAAGGAAAATCGGTGAAGCTGCGCGATCTCCTGCTCGAAGATGCGGTCGAGCCGCGCGCCGCGGAGATCGAGATCGCCGGGCTTTCAGCCGACAGCCGCAAGATCAAGCCGGGTTTCCTGTTCATCGCCATTGCCGGCGCCAAGGCCGACGGCTTGCATTTCGCCAAGCAGGCGGTTGCAGCCGGCGCGGTCGCGGTTGCCGCCGAACAGATGGCGGCCGGATTGCCGGACACGGTCGCGTTCGTGCCGATCAGGAACGCGCGGCGCGCGCTTGCGCTGGCCGCGGCGAAATTCTATCCGCGTCAGCCGCGCACCATCGCGGCCGTCACGGGCACCAGCGGCAAGACATCGGTCGCCGCGTTCACGCGGCAGATCTGGGCGGCAATCGGCGAGCAGGCGGCGAGCATCGGCACCATCGGCGTCGTCTCGCCGAAAGGCGAGCAATACGGCTCGCTCACCACGCCCGACCCGGTTGAGCTGCAGCGCACGCTCGACACGCTCGCGGGCGAGGGCGTCACGCATCTCGCGCTTGAAGCCTCGTCGCACGGTCTCGACCAGCACCGGCTCGACGGCGTGCGCATCGCCGCGGGTGGCTTCACCAATCTGTCGCGCGACCATCTCGATTATCATCCGACCATCGAGGCCTATCTCGCCGCCAAGCTGCGGCTGTTCGACACGCTGATCGCGCCCGGAGGCACGGCAGTGATTTGCGTGGATGACTGCTACGCCGGGCGGGTGGTCGACGCTGCGAAGAAACGCGGCCTGAAAATCATGACGGTCGGGGGGCAGGGCGACGACATCAGGCTCACCGGCGGCGCGATCGACGGCTTCGCGCAGAGGATCGATATCGCGCACGGCGGAAAGAAATATTCGGTCAAACTGCCGCTGGTCGGGGCATTCCAGGCGCAGAACGCGGCGCTTGCTGCAGGCCTTGCGATTGCGACCGGCAGCGATGCCGCGCGCGTGTTCGCGTCGCTAGAAAAACTCACCGGCGCCAAGGGCCGGCTCGAACTTGTCGGCACCGCCAACGGCGCGCCGATCTTCGTCGACTACGCGCACAAGCCGGACGCGCTGGCGAAAGCGTTGCAGGCACTGCGCCCCTATGCGAGCGGCAAGCTGGCGGTGGTGTTCGGCGCCGGCGGCGACCGCGACACCGGCAAGCGTCCGATCATGGGCCGCATCGCTGCCGAGAATGCCGACCGCGTCATCGTCACCGACGACAATCCGCGCAGCGAGAACCCTGCCGCGATCCGCGCGGCCATTCTTGCCGCAGCACCCGGCGCGGCCGAGATCGGCGACCGCGCCGAGGCGATCCGCGCCGGCATTTCGGCGCTTGCGCGCGGTGACGTGTTGTTGATCGCCGGCAAAGGCCATGAAAGCGGCCAGATTGTCGGCGACCGGGTGCTGCCGTTTTCCGACCATGACGCGGTCGCCGCGGCCTTGAAGGGGAAGGGCGCATGAGCGCGCTGTGGAGCATCGAGGCGATGGCCGGCGCCATGCGCGCGCAGCGCCAGGGCGCGTTGCCGGCGGAGACCAATGGCCTCTCGATCGATAGCCGCACGCTTGCGAAAGGCGATGTCTTCTTCGCCATCCAGGGCGACAACCGCGACGGTCACGACTTCGTCGAGGCCGCGCTCAAGGCCGGCGCCGGTCTCGCCGTCGTTTCCAGACGTGACGGCTTTGGCGCAGATGCGCCACTCCTCGTCGTGCCCGATGTGCTCGAAGGCTTGCGCGATCTCGCGCGCGCCGCGCGCCAGCGGCTCGGCGGCAAGGTGATCGCCGTCACCGGCTCGGTCGGCAAGACCGGCACCAAGGAAGCCTTGCGGCTGGCGCTTACGCCCGACGGCGAGACGCACGCATCGGCGGCGTCCTACAACAATCACTGGGGCGTGCCGCTCTCGCTCGCGCGCTGCCCGCAGACGGCGAAATTCGCCGTGTTCGAAATCGGCATGAACCATGCCGGGGAGATAACGCCTCTCACCAAACTGGTGCGTCCTCATGTTGCGATCGTCACCGCGATCGAGCCGGTGCATCTGGAATATTTCGGCTCGCTCGAGAAGATTGCCGACGCCAAGGCGGAAATCTTTTCAGGTATCGAGTCGGGCGGTACGGCCGTGCTCAACCGCGATAACCCTCAATATGCGCGCCTTGCCGCTGCGGCGAAATCTGCGGGCGTCAAGCACCTCGTGTCATTCGGCGAACACAAAGACGCCGACGCGCGGCTGCTGCGTCATTCGCTGCACCCGGAATGCTCGACGGTCGAAGCACGCATCCTCGGTACGGAAGTCACCTACAAGCTCGGCGCACCCGGCCGCCATCTGGTGCTCAATTCGCTCGCCGTGCTAGCGGCTGTTTCGCTGGTCGGCGCCGATCTGGCGCTGGCGGCCGTTGCGCTCGCGCAGCTCAAGCCCGCGACCGGGCGCGGCGCGCGCGCGACGCTCACCGTGCCGGGCGGCAGCGCACTGCTGATC
>JBAUHH010000065.1:0-5336 GCA_049680165.1 Pseudolabrys sp. | reverse complement strand
TAGAGCATCAGCTTGACCCTGCGGCTCTTCAGGTCGTTTTCGAACGCGGCGATGTCTTTCGCGCTCGGCTCGGTGTCGTTCATCACCGAGAGCTGGAAGCGCTCGTTGCGCATCTGCAACCCCAGCGCCTGCGCCATGTAGCCGAATACCGGCTCGGTCGCGGTCACCGGCGTTCCCGCATGTTTGGCGCGCAGCTGCGCGACCTTCTTATCGACATTTGCGAGTGACTCGAGAACCGTCTTGAGTCGTGCGGCGTAATCGCCTGCATGCGCGGCATCCGCCTTGCTCAGTGCACCTGCCAGTGCTTTGGCGACGGCCGGCATGGTGGTGGGCTCATACCAGAGGTGAGGATTGTCACCCGCTTTTTTGTTCACGAGTTCGGCGGCGACGATCGAAACCCGATTGGGCCGCGGCGAGGCCGCCAGCAATTTCTGCATCCACGGATCGTAGTCAGCGCCGTTGAGGATCACGAACTGCGCCTCGGAAAGGCTGCGCGCGACGGTCGGCGTGGTCTCGAACAGATGCGGATCCTGGTCGGGATTGTTCAGGATGCTGGTCACGGTCACGTGCTCGCCGCCAATCTGCCGCGCGATGTCGCCGTAGAAATTTTCGGCCGCGACGATAGCGATCGTCGTCCCGGCGGCGCGGGCGTGGTGTCCAAAGGCAAGGACGAGGCCGAATGCGACCAGAATGGCAGGCTTCACGGGCTACAAACCCCTGATTTATCGAGCGATCGAAGCGATATGTTATAATATAACATATCCCAATGGCAATCGTCTTTGTGGTCTGGGGTGACGGCTTCGCCTTCGCCCGCCGGCGCATGCCGTCCGCAGTTACCTCCACGATAGTGGGAAGGCATCGTGAGACTTCGCGTGGCGCCGTTCGTGCGATTGAAATTTTCCGCGCACTCGCGGGACTAGATGCATCGCCGGCCAACGCGCATTGCTGGCGCGCGCAAGGCGCATTGCTCATTGTCTAGGTGTGCGCACGCCGTCTGCTACCGTTGTGTCGCTCAAACTTTCATTTTTGGCGAAACCGCCCGCGCTGATGGACGGACCGTCAATGTAGGGAGCGACCCATGCAAAAAATCACCAAGCGTAAGTGGCTGAAACTCGGTATCGCGAGCGCGCTCACGACGGGAGTGCTCTTCGCGGCACCAATCGCGCAAGCACGCATCACGACAATCCAAATCTTGACTCGAGGCGTCGCCTTCGGCGGCTACACATTTCCGAATGTCGGCCAATATGAATTCATCACCGGCATTGCGTCCGGCGAGGTCGATCCGAATAGCCCGCAAAATGCAGTGATCACGGATATCGCGCTCGCTCCGCGTAACGCGCACGGCAATGTCGAGTATCAGCACAACTTCTACATCTTGAAGCCCGTGGACCTGAGCAAGGGCAATCACAAGATGATGTACGAGCCGCCCAATCGGGGCGGCAAGACGTATCAGGCGCTGAATCGTACGCCTACGGGCGGCAACGATCCGGCGACGCTCACCGATCCCGCCGTGCTTGCCGCCTCGTTCCTCTGGACGCGGGGCTATACGACGACGTGGAGCGGGTGGGAAAACAACCTCGGCCCGCTGAGCGGCTTGACCGCAACCGCAACCTTCCCGATCGTGCACGGCCCGTCGAACTCGACGATCACCGGCCCAGGCTACGAATACATCGTGACCGGCGCCGCTTCATTCGGACTGTCTTATCCGGCCGCGACGAGCAGCCAGACGCCGCCGAACGCGGTGTTGACCCATCGCATCCACCTCGACGACACGCCTGTGGTCGTCGATCCGAGCGGTTGGGCCTATACCGATGCGACCAACACGGCGATCAAGCTGACGACGGGAAATTTCGTCAACAACGACATCTACGAGTTCTCCTATATCGCCAAGGATCCGACGCCGAACGGATTGGGGTTCGCCGCGATCCGCGACTTCAACTCGTTCCTGCGTAACGCGACGCAGGATGATTCCGGCACGCCAAACCCGCTCGCCGGCGACGTCAAGCGCATCTATACGGAAATATCGTCTCAACCCGGCCGCTTGCTCAACGACTTCACTCACCTGGGCTTTAACCAGGACGAAAACCACAAGAAGGTTTTCGACGGCATGCTGCAATGGATCGCGGCAGGCGACGGCCTCAACATGAACTACCGCTGGTCGCAGACCAAGCGCACCGAGCGCAACCGGCAAGAAGAGCTCTATCTCGAAGGCCTGTTTCCGTTTGCGAACGTGGTGACCTACGATCCGATCTCGCGCACGATCGACGGCCGCTTCCTGAAATGCAGCCTGACCAACACCTGCCCGCTGGCGATGGAGTTCTATTCCGCCAACGAGTTCTGGGTGAAGGCCGGCTCGCTGATGAGCACCGATCCGACCGGGCGTTTCGACCTGCCGGATCATCCGCAGTCGCGGAACTACCTGCTGTCGAGCAAGCAACATGGCGGCGCCGGCAATCCGACGTCGAAGGGCTCTTGCCAGCAATTCCTGAACCCCCTCGACTCCCAGCAGGTGCAGCGTGCCCTGTGGGAAGACATGGACCAATGGTCGACGAAGGGCGTGTCGCCGCCGTCGTCGCAAGTCCCGACACTCAGGGATCACACCCTGGTGCCGCCGCTGCCGCAGTCGGTCGTGGGATTCCCGAGCATCCCGGGCGTGACCTATACCGGGCTGAAGACGACCCGTTACCGGTTCAACTACGGGCCGAACTTCTACGCCACGGGCATACCGACGATTAATCCGCCGGTCATCCACCCTCCCTACGAGGACAATCCGGCCAACGGCCCGATCTATCCGAGCTACGTGCCGAAGACCGACAAGGACGGCAACGACATCGCCGGCATTCGGTTGCCGGAATTGACCGTACCGCTCGCGACCTACACCGGTTGGGGATTGCGCTCGGGAGTCTGGGCGAACGACGGCTGCGAGAGCTCAGGCCAGTACATTCCGTTCCAGAGCACGAAGGCCGGCCGGCTCGCCGCGGGCGATCCGCGTCTGTCGGTCGAAGAGCGTTATCACTCGTATGACCAGTATCACGCTCTGGTCATTAACGCCGTCGACCAGCTCGTGCGGAAGCGTTTCATGCTTTGCGAAGATGCCGACGCCTATGTGGCGGCCCGCCTCGCGGCCGGGTTTGCTGCGGGCGTGCCGGCAGCGACGCACACAACGTCGGACACCGTGCCGTCCTGCGTTCCTCAGCATGGCCACGATCATGATCATGGCCACGGCCATTGACTGCGCAACGTTGGGCCAAAACGAATGATGCAGGAGTGGCGGGCTTAAGGCCCGCCACTCTTTTTTGTGGCTGTAGCTAGTGCGCCTTGATGTTGTCTTCCTTGACGAGGCGCGACCACTTCGCCATTTCGGTTTTGATGTAGTCGCGGAACTGGTCGGAGGTCATCTCCACGGTTCTGGCGCCTTCGCGCGCGAACTGCGCCTGCACCTCGGGCGATTTCAGGACGGCCTGAACGGCCGTGTATAATTTGTCGACGATCGGCTGCGGTGTGTCGGCGGGCGCGAGAATTCCCCACCAGTTCTCCGCATCGTAACCGGGAACGCCGGCCTCAGCGATCGTGGGCACGTCGGGCAGAACATTGCTGCGCGTCTTGCCGCCGACGCCGAGCGCGCGAAGCTTTCCGGCTTTGATAAAGGGCGTGGTCTGGATCAGCGAGCTGAACATGATCTTCACGTTGCCGGCAATCACGTCGAGCATCGCCGGCCCACCGCCTTTGTAGGGCACGTGCACGATGTTGACGCCGGCATCGAGCTTGAACAGCTCACCGCCGAGATGCTGGAAGCTGCCGACACCCGCGGAGGCGTAATTCAGCTCACCGGGGTTCTGTTTGGCGAGCGTGATCAGCTCCTTCACCGAATGAACCGGCAGTGCCGGGTTGACCACCAGCACGTTCGGCCCGGTGCCGAGAATGGAAATCGGCGTGAACGATTTGATCGGGTCGTATTCGAGCTTGTACAGCGACGGATTGACCGCGTGCGCAATGGAAACGATCAGCAGCGTATAGCCGTCAGGCGCGGCGGCAGAGGCCGCCTGCGTTCCGATCGCGCCACCGGCGCCGCCGCGATTGTCCACGAAGACCTGCTGCCCGAGCTTTTCGCTCATGCCCTTGGCGACAAGGCGCCCGACGACGTCGTTGCTGCCACCGGGAGGGAAGGGGATGATCAGCCGGATCGGCTTGTTCGGATAGTCGTCCGCGGCCGCGGCAGACGAGAGCGCGAGCAGCACGATCGCCGTCCACGCTAGCCGCGAGAACAATGTCGACATGGGTATCCTGCCGTAGCCGCCGCCCTTGCTGGGAGGGGTGGCGAGGGGGTTTCGATGCCAGCGCCGCCAATGTACCCCCGCCGGACCGCTGCCCCGCAAGGGGGATAGGTGCAGGGCCGCAATGCGCGCCGGTTTTGAAGTCCCGCCCGGAAATGCCTATATGTCCGTCGAACGGAGCCCTCCTTTTCATGTCCGACAAGATCCCCGTCACCGTGCTCACCGGCTATCTCGGCGCCGGCAAGACCACGCTTCTGAACCGCATTTTGTCCGAGCCGCACGGCAAGAAGTTCGCCGTCATCGTCAACGAATTTGGCGAGATCGGCATCGACAACGAGCTCATCGTCAATGCCGACGAAGAAGTATTCGAGATGAACAACGGCTGCATCTGCTGCACCGTGCGCGGCGACCTCGTGCGCATCATCGACGGGCTGATGCGGCGCAAGGGCAAATTCGACGCCATCATCGTGGAGACTACGGGTCTCGCCGATCCGGCGCCGGTGGCGCAGACCTTTTTTGTCGACGAACAGGTTGGCGCCAAGACCAAACTGGATGCCGTGGTGACGGTTGCCGACGCCAAATGGCTGAAGGAACGGCTGAAGGATGCGCCGGAAGCCAAGAACCAGATCGCGTTCGCGGACGTCATCCTGATCAACAAGACCGACCTGGTGAGCCCGGAAGAATTGAACGAGATTGAGGCGCGCATCCGCGCCATCAATCCTTACGCGCGGCTGCACCGCACCGAGCGCGCGAAGATAAAAATCGACGAGGTGCTCGGCCGCAACGCATTCGATCTCGACCGCATCCTCGACATCGAACCGCAATTCCTGGAAGGTGAGGACCATGAGCATCATCACCACGATCACGATCATCATCACGATCACGGCGATGGCCACGATCACCATCATCATGGTGGCGGTCTCAAGCACTACCACGACGAAGACATGCAGTCGGTCGCGCTGCGCACCGACAAGGCACTGAACCCCGACAAGTTCTTTCCGTGGGTGCAGGATCTCGTCGCCAAGGATGGCCCCAACATCCTGCGCTGCAAAGGCATTCTCG
>JBAUHH010000064.1:0-3141 GCA_049680165.1 Pseudolabrys sp. | reverse complement strand
GCCGACGGACATGCCGACGCTGCCGACGTTTCGCAAAGCCAACCCGGCGGCGTCACCGGTCTTGATTCTTGCCCTGACGTCGAAAGTCATTCCGGCGAGCGCGATCTATGACGCCGCCGACAGCGTGATCGTGCAGCGGCTGTCACAGGTCGACGGCGTGGCCGACGTTACCGTCGCCGGCTCCGAACAGCCGGCTATCCGTGTGCGGGTCGATCCGACTCGACTCGCCTCCATGGGCCTGAACATGGAGGACGTGCGCACCGCGATCGCCAACTCCAATGCGGTCGGCCCGCTCGGCGTATTCGACGGCGACAAACGCGCCGTCACCATCGGCATCAACGACCAGTTGCGCGAGCCGAGCGACTACGACCCGGTGGTGGTGAGGACCGTCGACGGCACGGTAATCCGCCTGTCCGCCATCGCCACGATCACGCCCAGCGTGCGCAACACGCGTTCGGCCGGCCGGTTCAACCGCGATCCATCCGTGCTGCTCATCATCACCAAGCAGGGCGACGCCAATGTCATCGACACCGTCGATCGCATCTACGACATCCTGCCGGAGCTGAAACAATGGATTCCCGCCGGCCTGGAGATTTCCGTGCTGGCCGACCGCACGCAAACCATCCGCGCCAGCGTCCTGGATATGCAGCTCACCCTCGCCGCCACCGTCATACTGGTGATGATGGTGGTGTTCCTGTTCCTGCGGCGGGTGGCGGCGACCATCGCCGCCGGCATCACCGTGCCGCTGTCGCTCGCCGGCACCTGCGCCGCCATGTGGGCGGCCGGATTTTCCATCGACAACCTGTCGCTGATGGCACTCGCCGTATGCGTCGGCTTCGTGGTCGACGACGCCATCGTGATGATTGAAAACGTGTTCCGCAATCTTGAAGCTGGCATGTCGCCGCTGCGCGCCGTGCTCAAGGGGGCGAAGCAGATCGGCTTTACCGTGGTGTCGATCAGCATTTCGCTGATCGCCGCCTTCATCCCGCTGCTGTTCATGGGCGGCATTGTCGGCCGCCTGTTTCGCGAATTTTCCGTGACGCTGGCCTTCGCGATCGGCGTATCGACCGTCGTGTCGCTGTCGGTGACGCCGATGATCTGCGCCTATTTCGTGCACCAGGGGCCGAGCCCGGACGCGACCTGGCTCGACCGCGCGGTTGAAGGCGTTCTGCGCCGCCTGATCCGTTTTTATGCGCGCACCCTCGACATCGTGCTGGCGCACCGGACGATGACGCTGATCGTGTTCATCGCGACCATCGCGCTCACCGTCGGGCTCTACATCAGGGCCCCGAAGGGCTATTTCCCGCAGGACGACACCGGGTTGATTTTCGGCGGCACGCAGGCCTCGACCGACATTTCGTATCAGGCCATGGAACAGCTGCAGCAGCAGGCGTTGGACATCGTGCTCGCCGATCCGGCCGTCGCTGGCGTCGGATCGTCGGTCGGCGCGTCCGGCTTCAATGCCTCGGTCAATCGCGGGCGATTGTTCATCAGCCTGAAGCCGCTCGACGAGCGCGGTGGCATAAGCACGCAGGCGATCGTTGCCCGGATGCGGGCCAAGCTCAACACCGTTCCCGGCATCCGCGTGTTCATGGTGCCGTCGCAGGACCTGCGCGTCGGCGGACGGCAGAGCGACTCGCAGTATCAGTTTACGCTGTGGAGCTCCGACGTCGACGAGTTGCAGCATTGGGTGCCGATAGTGCTCGACCGGGTGAAAACGATCCCCGGCGTGGTCGACGTCACCACCGACCGCGAACAAGGCGGATTGCAGGCCAATGTGGTGATCGACCGGCAGGCGGCGGCACGGCTCGGCGTGCGCATCCAGGACATCGACAACGCGCTCAACGATGCGTTTTCGCAGCGGCAGATTTCGACCATCTACACGCAGCGCAACCAGTATCGCGTGATCTTCGAAGTCGACAAAAAATACCAGCGCGACCCGACGGACATGACGCAGCTTTACGTTTCGGGCAAAGGCAACACGCAGGTGCCGCTGTCGACCGTCGCGCACTTCGAGCGCTCGATCGCGCCGCTGGTGGTCAACCACCAGGGAGCGTTTCCCTCAACCACCATCACCTACAATCTCACCCCCGACATGCCGCTTGAAACCGCCACCGCCAATATCACCCAGGCGGTGGCGCAAATGCATCTTCCCGACACGCTGCACGCCGACTTCGCCGGCGACATCAAGGCGTTCCAGCAAGCGACTGGCTCGCAGCTGCTGCTGATTGTCGCGGCGTTGTTCGCGGTCTATATCGTGCTCGGCGTTTTGTATGAGAGCCTGGCGCACCCGCTGACGATCATCTCGACGCTGCCGTCCGCCGGCCTCGGCGCGCTGCTCGCGCTGCTGGTGTCCGGCACGGAACTCACGGTGATCGCGTTCATCGGCATTATCTTGCTGATCGGCATCGTGAAGAAGAACGGCATCATGATGGTGGACTTCGCGCTCGACGGCGAACGAAGGCTCGGCCTGCCGCCGCGCGAGGCGATCCGCGAAGCGTGCCTCGAACGCTTCCGTCCGATCCTGATGACGACGCTTGCCGCGGCGCTCGGCGCGCTGCCGCTGGTGATCGCGTCCGGCCCCGGTTCCGAACTGCGCCGCCCGCTCGGCATCACCATCATTGGCGGGCTGATCGTGTCGCAGGCGCTCACGCTCTACACGACGCCGGTGATCTACATGCTGCTCGACAAGCTGCACGGCAAGCTCGGCGGCCGCTCGCACAGCTTCGTCCGCCGCCCGCCCGCGCCGCAGCCAGCGGAGTAGATTTGCTCCGCTGGCTCTCTGTTGTCATTGCCTGGCATAGCCGTTCGAAGAACGGCGTGCTTTGCACGCCTATGACCCGGCAATCCATAAAGCCGATCTGCAAGTATTGACGTACGTAAGGCTCTTGCCCGTCGGAACTCATCATGGATGCGCGGGTCAAAAGGGCGTTTACGCCCGTCTTCGACGGGCCATGCGCGCGCATGACGCCGAGTGTTTGGCGCTCGCTCGTTAAACCCCCAAATACCGGTGCTGAATCTCAGGCGCGCCTGCAAGCTCCCGCGAGGAGCCCTTCCACACTACGCGCCCTCGCTCGATCAGGAAATGGCGATCGGCCACCTGCGTGAGTGCCACGACATTCTTGTCGATCACCAGAATCG
>JBAUHH010000063.1:0-6351 GCA_049680165.1 Pseudolabrys sp. | reverse complement strand
CACTCTGCCGCTGATGCTGGCGCTGGAACGTCTTTCTCCGCTCGAGCGGGCGGCCTTTCTGCTGCACGATGTGTTCGGGCTGGAATTCGACGAAGTCGCCGCGACCATCCAGCGCGACGCGGCGACCTGCCGCCAGTTGGCCAGCCGCGCCCGCGCGCACGTCCGCGAGGCGAGACCGCGCTTCCAGATGGAAAAACAGCACAGTCTCGAGCTTGCCAAGGCGTTTTTCGCCGCCTCACGCACCGGCGACATGAAGGCGCTTGGCGCGATGTTGGCGACTGACGTCAGCGTCCATGCGGACGGCGGCGGCAAGCGGCCGGCAGCGATGAAGCCTTTCGTCGGATTCGATGCTGTCATGAAGTTTCACGCGTATCTGGCGGGTCACTTCCAGAAGAACGCGTCGAAACTCGTGCGCGCCGGATTCATCAATGGACTACCCGGCTTCGTCACGCTGGAAGCCGACGGCGAGCTTCAGACGACCGCGCTGGAAATCGAGGGCGGCAAGATTGCCGCAATCTATATTGTGCGCAATCCCGACAAGCTGAGGCATCTGCATTAGAGCGCGTCAGGACGCTACTTCTTCATCTCCGCCATGGCGCTCTTGAGGATCGGATTCCAGCGCGCGATGTCGGCGGTGAGAAGTTTTTCGAGCTGCTCCGGCCCGCGCTGCGCCTTGGGCGGCACCGTGCCGCCGAGCTTGGCGAGCTTCTCGCCGATCGCCGGGTCGTCGAGTGTCTTGTCGAGCGCGCCGGCGAGTTTGGCGACGACGTCCTTCGGCGTGCCCTTGGGCGCGAAGATCGCGCTCCAGATGCTGATGCCGTATTTCGGGATGCCGGCTTCCTTCGCCGACGGCAGATCCGGCAGCGCCGAGGAGCGCTGGTCGCCCGAGACCACGTAGCCCCTGATCAGGTTACCCTGCACGGCCGGCGCGACGCTCACGATCTGCTCGCAGAAATAGTCGACGTGGCCGCCGACCAGGTCGTTGAGCGCCGGCCCGGTGCCGCGGTAGGCGATCAATTGCGGCTTCAAGCCGAGCTCGGTGGCAAACAGCAGGCACGCCATGTGCGACGAGGAGCCGATGCCGCCATGCGCCTGCTTGACGTTGTCGCCATGCGCCTTGATGTAGGCGATGAATTCCTTCAGGTCCTTGGCCGGGAAATCCTTCCTGGCGACCACGGCGACCGGCGCATTCGCCGTGAGGCCGATCATCTGGAAGTCCTTCACCGAATCGTAGCGCACGTTGGGCGTCACGGTCGGCGCGGAAACGAGCGAGCCCATGCTGGCGGCGAGCACCGTGTAGCCGTCGGGTTTGGCGTCCGCCGCGCGCGTGGTGCCGATGGTGCCGCCGGCGCCGCCGATGTTCTCGACGATGATGGTCTCGCCCAGCGCCTTGCTCATGCCATCGGCCATGATGCGCGCGACCACGTCGCTCGGCCCACCGGCAGCGTAAGGCACGATCATGGTGATCGTGTGCGAGGGATATTTGTCGGCGGCCTGCGCGGCCGTGAATGAAACGGCCAGCAGTGTCGCGGCCAGCACGCCTGCGAATGTGAGCTTCGACATTTCCACCTCCCTATTCGTTTCTGCTTATTCCGCAGTCCGGGTCACGGCTTGCGTTTGAGCGCGCTCTTTAGTCCCTCCCGATCAACTTCCCTTGGCGCCAATCGACTCGACCGCCGTCTGCGCGATGCGTTGGTCGGTTTCCCAGTCGCCTCCGCTGACACCGATGCCACCGACGCATTCACCGTCGAACAGGATCGGCACGCCTCCCTCCATGGCCGTCCAGCGCGCAGCCCCGGCAGCCAACGTCAATCCCAGCGCATGCGCTACATCGAGCGTTTGACCGACGGCGCCCTTGGCACTCGTCTTGCGCTTCGTGGACGAGGAGCAAACCGCCTTGGTGCTGCAAGAATGGATCGTGTGGAACGGCGCGCCATCCATGCGATCAAGCGCAACGGCCTGCCCTCCCGCATCGACGACGCAACAGGAAATCGCGATCTTCGCAGCCCGCGCCTGGTCAATGGCGGTCTCGATCATCTTTCGCGCGCCTTCGTGGGTCAGGCGCTTTGTTATCGTTACATACATGCCGAAAAACACTCCATAGCTATCATCTTCCTCGTCATGGCCGGGCTTGACCCGGCCATCTCGCTTAGGGATGCAGTGCCCTTCCAAGCGGGATCACCGGGTCATGGCGCTACGCGCCGGCCCGGTGATGACAACTTAGTTGTTACTCCGCAGCAACCTTGTGCGCGGCGTCCATTTTCGCCTTTACCACCACCTTGATCGCATCGTCGACGCGGTCCTTGGCGTAGCGGATCGCGGTCGGCAGATCGTCGAGCGGGAACGTGTGGGTGTGAATCTTGGTGGCGTCGAAGCGCTTCTGCCGCATGAAGGCTTCGGCGCGATGCGTGGCGCTCTTGCCCTCGCCGCGGATGCCGTAGACGTAGATGTTGTTGCGCGCGATGTGCGCCACATCCACGGGCACTTCCTCGTGCGCAAAGGCCGCGAGGCAGACCTTGCCGCCGCGGTTGACCATGTGCACGGCATCGTTGACCGCGCTGTTCGCGGCCGAGCATTCGACGACGTAATCGACGCCCTTGCCGCCGTTGAGCTTCTTCACTTCAGCGACGACGTCCGGCGTCTTGCGGATGTTGATGATGTGGTCGGCGCCCAGTTCGAGGCCGATCTTAAGGCGGTTGTCGCGCGTTCCGGTGAGGATCACCGGCTGCGCACCAAGCGCTTTCGCAACCGCAACACCGAGCAGCCCGATCGGCCCCGGCCCGGTGACGACGACGCTTTCGCCCGCCACCAACCCACCCAATTCGGTGAGGCCGTACATCGCAGTGCCGGCGGTGACGACCAGCGTCGCCTCCTCGTCCGACATCTCGTCGTCGATCGGCACCAGCGTGTTGATGTTGTTGACCTGGTATTCGCAGAAGCCGCCGTCGGTGGTGAAACCGTTGGCGCGGTGACCCTTGTCGACGTCGCCGTAGTTGAGGCCGTAGTTGTGGCACGAGGTGTACATGCCCTCGCGGCAGCGCTTGCATTGGCCGCAGCCGGCGTGAATCTCGACGGTGACGCGCTGGCCGATTCTGTATTCATCGACGCCAGGGCCGAGCGCGACCACGGTGCCCATGTATTCGTGGCCGGGCGTGAAGTTCTTGTTGAACGGCTTGCCGCCCTGAATCGAGGCCGGCGGGCCGTGATAGATGATCTCGAGATCGGTGGCGCAGATCGCCACCGCGTCGATGCGCACCAGCACCTCGGCCCTCTTCGGCACCGGGATCGGCTTGTCGGTCAGCTTGAGTTCGCCCGGATCGCCGAGCACCCAGGCCTTCTGCTTGTCCGGAATCGGAAAGTCCTTCGACGTCTTCACACCGGCTGGCGCGTACATGAATCCTCCAAAGTTCGGCCCGCGGGCCGGTCAATCACATGGCGACGGCTTGCGGCCGTTCTGAACCCGGCTGCGAGCCCGGACCGCCGAATTCGGCGGAGAGCGCGCGCGTCGCGGCGGTGATCTCGTCGCGCATCAGCGCAATGTGCTCGTCGGTGGCGCGCATCGACGGCGTCGAGGCGCTGATCGCGCCGATGACGGTGCCGGCCTGGTCACGGATGGCGGCGCCGACGCAGATGACGCCGGGCAGGAATTCCTCGCGGTCGATCGAGTAGCCGGAGCGGCGCACCAGCCGCAGCGCTTCGACGAAATCGGGAAATTCAGTGATGGTGTGCTCGGTGCAGCGCTTCATGCCATGGGCCAGGATCCGGCGCATCTCGTCTTCCGGCAACCAGGCGAGAATGGCCTTGCCGACCGAGGTGGCGTGCGGCGCTTCCACCTTGCCGATGCGGCCGGTGTCGACGCGCACGGCGTGGCGCGCCTCGCGCACGGCCAGCGTCACCACGCTGTCGCCCTGCAAGGCGGCCAGATGCACGGTCTCGCCGGTGATGCGGTTGATCGTCTCCATGTAAGGCTGCGCGCGGCGCGGCAGATCGACCTGCAGGCACGCGTGGCCGAGATAGATCATGCGCGCGCCCAGCGCATAGAGCCGCCGGCCGGTGACCTTGGTGGCGAAGCCGCGCTTGATAAGCGTCGCCAGCAAATGATGGCAGGTGGAGATGTTCAGGCCGGCGCGGTTGGCGAGATCGGTCAGCGTCGCCTCCCCGCCAAGCTCGGCGATGGTCTCGAGCAAAAGCAGCGCCCGGTCCACCGATTGAATGCTGTTGCGTTCGGGCCCGGTGCGTTTGTCGTTGCCTGGGCCTGGAAGAATTTTTGCGTCCATTGGTTCGCTCCCTGAGGCCGAGAGGGAAATAGGCCGGGCGTTCCGAGTCAAGCGGATTTCGGAATGAGGAATCGTGTTTTCGCGATCTGAAAACAACAGACGGCGGCTGGCGGCCCGTAACGCTTTCAATTCAAGGGGTTAGGGGCGGCTAGGCCAGCCCGAGCTCGATTTCGAGCGCGCCGCAGAGCATCTGGCCGAGGAGGATGTGCATCTCTTGGATGCGGGCCGTCGTGTCTGACGGCACCACCAGCAGGTGGTCAGAGAGCCTGGCGAGGTCGCCGCCGTCCTTGCCGCTGAGCGACGCCGTGATCAGGCCCATGCTTTTCGCCTGGCGCAG
This sequence comes from Pseudolabrys sp., assembly GCA_049680165.1. Lineage (GTDB taxonomy): Bacteria > Pseudomonadota > Alphaproteobacteria > Rhizobiales > Xanthobacteraceae > Pseudolabrys. The sequence continues at coordinate 1,737 of JBAUHH010000063.1, read as the reverse complement.
CGCGGTGAGCACGTTCGCGCTCTTGCCGGAGGTGGAGATGGCGAGCGCCACGTCGCCGCGCTTGCCGAGCGCCTCGATCTGGCGCGCGAAGATCTGCTCGAAGCCGAGATCGTTGCCGGCGGCCGTGAGCGCGGAGGTGTCGGTGGTGAGCGCGATCGCCGCGATTGCGGCGCGGTTCTTCTTGTAGCGGATGGTCAGTTCGGTCGCGAGGTGCTGGGCGTCGGCGGCGCTGCCGCCATTGCCGAACAGCATCAGCTTGCCGCCGGCGCGCAGCGAGATGGCGCAGGCCGCGACCAGTTCGCCGAAGGCTTGTCCGAGCGCGGCCTCGGTGTCGCGTGTCACCGTCACGTGCTCGGCGAACTCGGCTTTGAAAAAGGCTGTTACGTCCATCGGCAATATCGAACCTCCCGCTCGTCCCCGCGCAAGCGGGGACCAAGGGACAAAATCACCGCCGGGGCAAGCAGCGCTGGATTCCCGCTTACGCGGGAATGAACGGAGTTTGCGGCCCTGCCCGGCCTCACGCCGCCTCACCGCGGAATTCCGGCACCGCCTCACGCAGCGCATTATAGATGGCCGCGCGCTCGTTGCGAGCGAGCCCCTGCTCCAGCGTCGCCAGCCAGCCGCGCAGCGCGTCGAGCGACGGTTGCATGGTTTTGGCGGCGACGATGCCGGAAATCCCGATCTCGGCGGTTTCCTCCTCGCGCGCGAACAGTATCTCGTGCAGGCGCTCGCCGGGACGGATGCCGGTGAACACGATGTTGATGTCGCGGCCGGGCTCGAGCCCCGAGAGACGGATCATGCGCTCCGCGAGATCGACGATTTTCACCGGCTGGCCCATGTTGAGCACATAGACCGACACGTCCGTGCGCTGCGGCGCGAGCGCGTGCGTCGCCGAGGTGATGACGAGGTCGCAAGCCTCGCGGATGGTCATGAAGTACCGCACCATGTCCGGGTGCGTGACGGTGACCGGGCCGCCGGCCTCGATCTGCGCCTTGAACTTCGGCACCACCGAGCCGTTCGACGCCAGCACGTTGCCGAAGCGCACGGAGATGAGCCGCATCGGCTGCTTGCCGTTGCCGTGACTGGCGAATTCATTGTCGAGCGCCTGGCAATACATTTCGGCGAGCCGCTTGGTGGCGCCGAGCACGGACACCGGTTCGATCGCCTTGTCGGTCGAGATCATCACCATGGCGACCGCGCCGGCGGCTGCGGCGGCATCGGCGACGTTGACCGAGCCGAACACGTTTGTCTTGACGCCCTCGCCCCAGTCGCGCTCGAGCAGCGGCACATGCTTCAGGGCGGCCGCGTGATAGACGACGTCGGGCTTGAATTCAGTAATCAGGCTCAGCATGCGGGCGCGGTCGCGCACGTCGGCGATGCGGCCGACAATGTCCGCCGGCGTCTGCTTGGCCGCGAGCGCCTCCAGCACCGCGTGCAGCGCCGGCTCGGAGTTTTCGATCACCAAAAGCCGCGCGGCGCCGAAGGTGACCATACGGTCGCAGATTTCCGAGCCGATCGAACCGCCACCGCCGGTGACGACGATCGACTTGCCGCTGACGAATTGCTCCAGGCGGCGGTAGTCGATCTTCACGCTCGGGCGCAGCAGCAGGTCTTCGACCGCGAGCGGGGCGAGCCGCACCGCGCTGTCGCCCGCGTCGAGCGACGGCAACTGGCTGAGCGCGAGGCCGAGGCGGCGCGCGCGCACCAACAGCGCTTCCGGCCGCGCCTCCGGCGACA
>JBAUHH010000062.1:0-16171 GCA_049680165.1 Pseudolabrys sp. | reverse complement strand
GTCCTGAGCCGCATCGGCCTTCGGCGCCCGCTCGCGCGCCGCGGGTGCCTCGTCGTCCTGGCCGGCCAGCACGCGCCGCCGGTAATCGTCGAGATCGCCGTCGAATGGCGTCACCCTGCCGCCCTGCACGAGCCAAAGGCGGTCGACGCAGGTTTCGAGCAGGTAGCGGTCGTGCGAAACCAGAATGACGGCGCCGGGATAATCGTTGATCGCTTCGACCAGCGCCGCGCGGCTGTCGATATCGAGGTGGTTGGTTGGCTCGTCCAGAATGAGGAGATGCGGCCCGCCGAAGGTGGCAAGCCCAAGCATCAGCCGCGCCTTTTCGCCGCCGGACAGCTTCTCGACCTTCTTGTCGGCGGCGAGCGCGGAAAATCCGATTTGGCCTGCCATGGCGCGGACTTTCGCTTCGGGGGCATCGGGCATCAGCTTGCGCACGTGGTCGTAAACCGTGGCGCCGGATTCGAGCTCGTCGAGCTGGTGCTGCGCGAAATAGGCGACCTTCAGGCGCGCGGCGCGGGTGATGGTGCCTTCGAATGGCGCAAGCCGCCCTGCGATCAGCTTCACCAGCGTCGATTTGCCGTTGCCGTTCGAGCCAAGAAGCGCGATGCGGTCGTCATTGTCGATGCGCAGATTGAGTTGCGACAGCACCGGGCAGCCCGGCTCGTAGCCGACCGCGACCTCATCGGTTGCGACAATCGGCGGCGACAGGAGCTTGTCAGGCGCCGGAATTTTGATCGGCAATACCTCGCTGGTGACGATGCTCGCGATCGGCGCCATCTTCTCCAGCATCTTCACGCGTGATTGCGCCTGGCGCGCCTTCGAAGCCTTGGCCTTGAAGCGGTCGATGAAGGCCTGGATGTGCTTGCGTTCGGCGGCCTGCTTCTTCGCCATCTTCTGATCGAGGATCAGCCGCTCGCCGCGCTGGCGCTCGAACGCCGAATAGCCGCCGCGATAAAACGTGAGCTTGCAGCCTTCGAGCGACAGGATATGGCCGGTCGCGTTGTCGAGCAGATCGCGGTCGTGGCTGATGATGATCATGGTGCGCGGATAGCGCGCGAGGTGGTCTTGCAGCCACAGGGTGCCTTCGAGATCGAGATAGTTGGTCGGCTCGTCGAGCAGCAGGAGATCGGGTTCGGCGAACAAGGTCGCGGCGAGCGCGACCCGCATGCGCCAGCCGCCGGAGAATTCCGCGCAAGGCCGCTGCTGATCGGCGTGCGAAAATCCGAGCCCCGACAAAATGGCGGCGGCGCGCGCCGGCGCCGCGTGCGCGCCGATGTCGGCAAGCCGCGTCTGGATCTCCGCGATCCGGTGCGGGTCGTGCTCGGTCTCGGCATCGGCCATGAGTTGGGCGCGCTCGCGGTCGGCCTTGAGCACGACCTCGAGCAGGCTCTCGGGGCCGCCAGGCGCCTCCTGTGCGAGCCGGCCGATGCGCCAGCGCTTGGGAACCTGCACGTCGCCGTGCTCGGGCCCGATGTCGCCGGCGATCACGCCGAACAGGGTGGTCTTGCCGCTGCCGTTGCGGCCGACAAGCCCGACGCGCGCGCCGGCGGGAATTCGCGCGGAGGCGCCTTCAAGCAGCACGCGGCCGGCGACACGAACGGTAAGATCGTCGATGGTGAGCATCGCGGCCTTTTGGCCGAGACCGCCGCACTAAGCAATCCCTTGTCGGCCGCTCAGTCGATTTTGCGTAAACCGCCTTGGCCGCTCTCGCGCTGGAAGATGATCAGGTCGAACGACGGCGTGCTGTCGTTGCCGAGAATTGAGGAGAGCAGGGCATGCGCCTGGCCGCGATGATGGGTCTGATGGTTGAAGAAATGATCGAGCGCGGGACTGAGGTCCTGTTCGATATCGGTCGGCCGGACGATGGTGCGGTAGCGGATTTTCCCCCGCAGGTCGTCTTCGCTTAGTTCTTCGATGTACCTGTTGATCCGCTCGTCCTCGGCGCGGCGCGCCCCACGCAGCGCGGCAAAGTCCTCGTACAGAATGGCGTCGAGGTTCGACGGGTGATCGCCCGTGCCGGTGAACCGCCGCATCCAGATGCGGTCGCCGAGCAACAGATGATTGAGCGTGCCGTGCATCGACCTGAAAAAGGTGCCGCGGTCGGCGCGATAGTCCGCGTCCGACAGCATGGCCGCAGCGTTATAAAGCCGCGCGTTGCACCAGGCGTTGTAGTCCGCGAACATGAGATAGTGGGATTTCATCGTCGTCTCCATCCGCAAAAACATAGGAAATCTCGGCGCCGAACGCCATGCGCGGGCCGACCTTGCCGCCCGAAACACGCCCCGCTATAAGCCGCCGCAAGAATTTCCCGGCAACCAACGAAGGAAACCCGATGGCGGTCGAGCGTACCTTTTCAATCCTCAAGCCCGATGCCACCGCGCGCAATCTGACCGGCGCGATCAACGCCATGATCGAGCAGGTGGGCTTGCGCATCGTCGCGCAAAAGCGCGTGCACATCAGCCGCAAGCAGGCGGAGCAGTTTTACGCGGTGCACCGCGAGCGGCCGTTCTTCGGCGAGCTCGTCGATTTCATGATCTCCGGCCCGGTGGTGGTGCAGGTGCTGGAAGGCAACAATGCCATCGCCAAATATCGCGAGATCATGGGTGCAACCGATCCGGGCAAGGCCGCAGCCGGAACCATCCGCAAGGTTCACGCCAAGTCGATCGGCGAGAATTCGGTGCATGGCTCCGACGCGGCCGATACCGCGGCGCGCGAAATCGCCCAGTTCTTTTCCGAAAACGAGATCGTGGGCTAGGAATATCCGGCCGGCACGGTTACCGTTCCAGTTCGCTGTCTCGGACAGCCAAAAAAACAAAACTCGGGAGCGGGAGGATAAAGTGCACTGGGCGATGAGCGCGGACGTCGGTTCAGCCGCATTCTGGCTGTCGGTCCTTCAGGTCATCTGGATCAACATCCTGTTGTCGGGCGACAACGCGGTCGTCATCGCGCTTGCCTGCCGCGGCCTGCCGCCGCGCGAACGGATGTGGGGCATGATCATCGGCGCGGGCTTCGCGTCGGTGCTGCTTATCATTTTTACCGGCGTCATTTCGGTCTTGCTGACGTTGCCCTATCTCAAGCTGGCCGGATCGATCGCGCTGATCTGGATCGCGGTCAAGCTGCTCGCGCCGCAATCTCACGACAAGGAAGATACGCCGGAGGCGGTCGAAGATCTTTGGCGCGCGGTGCGCATCGTCGTGATTGCAGACATCGTGATGAGCCTCGACAACGTGATCGCGGTCGCCGCCGTCGCCAAGGGACAGTACCTGCTGCTCGCGCTCGGGCTGGCCGTCAGCATCCCGATGGTGATCGCCGGCAGCGCGATCATTCTGGCGCTGCTCGAACGGTTCCCGATCCTGGTCTGGGGCGGCGCGGCCATCCTCGGCTGGGTTGCAGGTGACATCTTCGCCGGCGATCCGATTGTGCTGAACCTGTTCAGCGGGGTCGAGCCGTCACGCCTCGATCTTTTCGCCCAGATTGCGGGCGCGGTGCTGGTTCTCGTGTCCGGGTATATCTGGCGGCGCAGGCATCACGTGGCGCTGGAAAAGGCCTAGCCTCCGGGCTTAATCTGCCGGGATGAATCAAGCCGTGCGAGGTCCTGCGACGGGGTTGCGGATCGGGGCGTCCGCGTGTCCGCACGATTGTCCGTCGACCTGCGCGCTTGAGGTCGAGCTTCTCGACGATCGCACCATCGGCCGCGTGCGCGGTGCGCAGGATCATGACTACACCGCCGGCGTCGTCTGCGCGAAGGTCGCGCGCTACGCCGAGCGCGAACATCATCCGGATCGCTTGCTGCGCCCGTTAAGACGTGTCGGCAAGAAGGGCGAGGGTCGGTTCGAGCCGTTGTCGTGGGATGACGCGCTCGATATCGTCGCCGAGAATTTCCTCGCGGCAGAGCGTGCTCATGGCGGCGAGGCCGTGTGGCCCTACTACTACGCCGGCACCATGGGCCTCGTGATGCGCGACGGCATCAACCGCCTGCGCCACGCCAAGAGATACTCCGGCTTCCATTCCACGATTTGCGTCAACGCGTCCTATACGGGCTTCGCCGCCGGCACCGGCCGCGTCGCCGGGCCGGATCCGCGCGAGATGGCGCGCTCCGACCTTGTCGTGATCTGGGGCACCAATCCGGTCAACACGCAGGTCAACGTGATGACCCACGCGGTGCACGCGCGCAAGGAGCGCGGCGCCAAGATCGTGGCAGTCGATGTCTACATGAACGGCACGATGCAGCAGGCGGACCTGCCAGTGCTGGTGAAGCCCGGCACCGACGCCGCGCTCGCCTGCGCGGTGATGCATTGCCTGTTCCGCGACGGCAAGGCGGATTGGGACTATCTCGATCGTTACACCGACGCGCCGCGCGAGCTCGAAGCGCACTTGCGCGCGCGCGATCCGGCCTGGGCGTCCGCCATCACCGGCACGCCGGTCGAAACCATCGAGGAATTCGCCCGGCTGATCGGCGAAAGAAAGCGCGCGTATTTCCGGCTCGGTTACGGTTTCGCGCGCTCGCGCAATGGCCCCGTCAGCATGCATGCGGCGAGCTGCATTCCGTCCGTGACCGGCGCCTGGAAGTACGAAGGCGGCGGCGCCTTCCACAACAACGCCGCGATCTATCATTGGAACAAGTCGATGATCGAGGGGCATGACGCCGCCGATCCGTCGATCCGCATGCTCGACCAGTCGCGCGTCGGCGCCATCCTTACCGGCGATTCCGAAGCTTTGTGTGGGGGGCCACCGGTCACCGCGATGGTGATCCAGAACACCAATCCGATGTCGGTCGCGCCCGATCAGAACAAGGTGAAGGCAGGATTTGCCCGCGACGACCTTTTCGTGTGCGTGCACGAGCAGTTCATGACCGAAACGGCGAAGATGGCCGATATCGTCCTGCCGGCGACGACCTTCCTCGAGCACGACGACTTCTATCAAGGCGGCGGGCACCAATACATCATCCTCGGGCCGAAGCTTGTCGAGCCGCCGGGAGAGGCGCGCTCCAACCATGAGGTGATTTGCGCGTTGGCGAAGCGTGTCGGCGCGTCGCATCCCGGCTTCGGAATGACGCCGCGCGAGTTGATCGACTGGACCTTGCAGAAATCCGGCTGGGGCACGCTCGCAAATCTTGAAGCCAGGCGGTGGATCGACTGCCAGCCGCCGTTCGAGCGCGCGCATTATCTCGACGGCTTCAACTGGCCCGACAAGAAATTCCGCTTCAAGCCGGATTGGCCAAACGTGCCGTTCCGCAGCCCATATCGCAGCGGGCCGTTCGAGCAAATGCCGAAGCTGCCGGACTACTGGACCTCAATCGAGGAAGCCGACAAGGATTGCCCGTTTCGCCTGGCGACCTCGCCGTCGCGCGGCTTCCTCAACTCGACCTTCAACGAGACGCCGACGTCTTTGGCGCAGGAAAGGCGTCCCGAGGTGATGATCCATCCCGACGACGCGGCTGACGCCGGCATCGGTGACGGCGACTACGTCGTGCTCGGCAACAGACGCGGGGAAGTGCGCATCCACGCGCGGCTGTTCGACGGCGTGCGGCGCGGCGTGCTGATCGCGGAGTCGATCTGGCCGAACGATGCCTATCCTGACGGCTGCGGCATCAACACGCTGACCGGCGCCGATCCGATCGCGCCTTATGGCGGCGCGGCCTTTCATGACAACAAAGTGTGGCTGCGGCGGCTGACTTCCTAAGCCACCGTACGCCGGTTTTCGGTCAGAGCTCTTTGCCGACCATTATTTGATCGACCGAATAGCGCCCGCCGCCGCGCAGAGCGATGGAGAACAGCACGACGCCGATCAACAGGACATATTCATAGCCGCCGCTGCCGACGGCGAAGCCCTTAGGCAAGTGGATGACCAGGAAAGCGGTTAACATTTCGATCGCTAGCGCCGCGGCGAAGAAACGCGTGAACAGACCGATCGCCACGCAGGCCGCGCCAACGGTTTCGAGAAACATCGCAGCAACGGCAAAAGCCATGCCGGGCTCAAGCCCGTTCTTCGCCATGTAGGCGGCAATGCCCGCGACGCCGGTCTTTAATTTTCCAAAGCCGTGCACGAACAGGATTATTCCGATTACCACACGGAGGACCAGATAGCCGAAGTCGATAGCCGACGCGTAGAACCCTGCCAAACCGGGAAAGTAAAGTTGAGTGCTCCGACCATTCATGGCGTTTCCCCTATGATTGCGCGACCATTGTCCTTGGCCTGTGCGATAATAACACCCCGCAAAGGGAAAAATTCGGCGAAAACGCTACCGGCACGAGGCTGGGGACAATTAGCGCGCTTGCGATGCTTCGGCGCCGTCAACAAGGCAGCGCCCGTCTTTTACGGATAGGCGGCCCTCCGCCAGGAGCTTGAGCGCCAACGGATAAATGCGGTGCTCCTCCGTGAGTACGCGGGCGGCAAGCGTCTCCTCGGTGTCATCCTTATGGACCGGCACCGCCGCCCGCACGACGATGGGCCCTGAATCCATTTCCGGCACCACGAAATGAACAGTCGCGCCGTGGGTTTGTGCCCCGGCTTCGAGCGCGCGCTTGTGGGTGTCGAGCCCCTTGAACGCGGGCAGGAGGGCAGGGTGGATATTGAGCATTCGCCCATCCCAGTGGCCCACGAACGCGCCCGTCAGCAGGCGCATGAAGCCCGCAAGGCAGACGATGTCGATACGATGTTTTTCGAGGACGCCTTGCAAGGTGCTCTCGAACGCGTCGCGATCCTTGCCGAACGTTTTATGATCGACGACGTCGGTCGCGATGCCGGCCGCGCGCGCGGTCGTGAGCCCCGCAGCGTCCGGCCTGTTGGAAACCACCAGCGCGATCTCGGCGGGATAATCTTTATCCTTGGCGGCTTCGATCAGCGCCGTCATGTTGGAACCGCGGCCGGAAATCAGAACGGCGACGCGCTTGCGGCTCATGAAAGATCCAGTTGACCATCATAGCTGACGCGCGGCTCGCCGGACGCGCGCACGATTTCGCCGAGCATGAAGGCTTGCTCGCCTGCTTGCGTGAACGATTTCACTACCGCGTCCGTATCTTTTTTCGCGACTACGGCCATCATGCCGACGCCGCAATTGAACGTGCGCAGCATTTCCGCCTGCGCGACGTTGCCTTCTTTCGCCAGCCACTTGAATACGGGCTTCATCGGCACGCGCTTCAAATCGATATGTGCGCCGAGGCCGTCCGGCAGCACGCGCGGAATGTTGTCGGGAAATCCGCCGCCAGTGATATGCGCCAGTGCCTTGATCGCCTTGGTCTCACGCAGAACGGCAAGGCACGCTTTCACGTAGATGCGCGTCGGCGTGAGGATCGCTTCGCCGAGTGAGCGCCCACGCTCGAACGGCGCCGGCGCGTCCCACTGCAATCCGGACTTCGCAACGACCGAGCGCACCAGCGAATAGCCGTTGGAGTGAACACCGGAGGAGGCAAGCCCGATCACGGTATCGCCGGCCGCGATATCGTTGCGCGGCAAAAGCTGATCGCGTTCGGCAGCGCCGACGGCGAAACCGGCGAGATCGTAATCACCGCCCTGATAAAGTCCCGGCATCTCGGCGGTCTCGCCGCCGATCAGGGCGCAACCCGCCTGCTTGCATCCGTCGCTGACGCCGGCGACGACTGCCGCGCCGATTTCCGGATCGAGTTTTCCGCACGCGAAGTAGTCGAGGAAAAACAGCGGCTCGGCGCCCTGTACAACGAGATCGTTGACCGACATGGCGACGAGATCGATGCCGATGGTGGTGTGCCGGCCGGTCTCGATCGCGATCTTGACCTTGGTGCCGACGCCGTCGGTGGCGGCGACCAGCACGGGATCGGAAAATCCCGCGCGCTTGAGGTCGAACAATCCGCCGAAGCCGCCGATCTCGGCGTCCGCGCCGCGGCGTGCCGTCGCACGCACCAGCGGCTTGATGAGTTCCACCATCCGGTTGCCGGCATCGATATCGACACCGGCCTGCGCGTAAGTAAGACCGCGCCCTTTCTCTGCCATGATGGCCCTCTTAAATTCGCCGGGGTCGTACGTGGAAATCGCAAGTCGCGCAATGGCGGGATCGCCGTTATAATCAGTCTCGTCATAGGTGTGGGCGGCGGTAAGCACCGTCACTTGCCGGCGATCCGGGGCGCCGACCGTTGAATATTCCAAACCTCATCACGTTGGGACGTATTCTGCTGGTGCCGGTCGTCGTGTGGGCGATCGCCTCCGGCGCGATGTGGATTGCCTTCGTGCTGTTTTTGGCCGCCGGCATCAGCGACGCGGTCGACGGCTATCTCGCCAAGCGCTTCAATATGACCACCGAGCTCGGCTCCTACTTGGATCCGCTCGCGGACAAGGCGCTTCTGGTCTCGATTTACGTTACGCTCGGCATCGCCGGCGCGATTCCGCGCTGGCTGGTGATCCTCGTGGTCTCGCGCGACATCATGATCGTCGGTGGCGTGATCCTGTCCTGGGTGGTCGGCAGCCCGCTCAAAATGAAGCCATTGCTGGTGTCCAAGCTCAATACTGTGGCGCAGATCGTATTCGCCTGCGTGGTATTGGGCTCGCTCGGGTTCAACACGCCGGTGCCGATGCTCGAACTTATCCTCATGATCATTGTGGCCGCCTTGACGTTACTTTCAGTCGCCGCCTATGTGGCCGAATGGGTACGCCACATGGGTTCGGCGCCGGCCGAGCCATGAGCCCGCGCAAGCTCGCCAAACCGCGGTCCAACGCAGCGCGCGGCGGACCCATGACGCTCGAACGACAAGTGGTGTTCTGGCTCGCGGCGCTTGCCGTTCTGATACTGGCGCTGTGGCTGCTGAGCGAAATCCTGCTGCCGTTCATCGCGGGACTCGCGATCGCCTATCTGCTGACGCCGCTGACCGACCGGCTCGAACGCCTCGGCGTCAACCGGCTCGCCGCGGCGCTGCTGATGATCACGCTGGTCGTCATGGCGATCGTCATCCTTATCCTGCTGGTCGCGCCGATTTTGGGCGGGCAGCTTTCGTCCTTCATCGACAACATTCCCGGCTACGTCACCCGCGTGCAGACGCTGCTGAGCGATCCCAGCCGGCCGTGGGTGCAAAAGCTGGTCGGCGTCGGCTTTAATGCCGACAAATCGATCAGCGACCTGGTCACGCAGGGCGTGAGCTGGCTGACCACCTTCCTGCGCTCGCTGTGGTCCGGCGGCCGCGCGCTGGTATCGCTGTTCTCGCTGGTGGTGATCACGCCGGTGGTGGCGTTCTACCTGGTCTACGACTGGCATCGCATGCTGCGGTCGGTCGATCGCTGGGTGCCGGTGCACCAGCGCGCCACCGTGCATCAGCTCGCGCGCGAGATCGATGCCGCTATCTCCGGCTTCGTGCGCGGGCAGACGGCGGTCTGCCTCATTCTCGGCTCGTTCTACGCCGTCGCGCTGACAGTGGTCGGCCTGAGCTTTGGCCTGCTGATCGGGCTTGTTGCTGGGATCATCACCTTCATTCCCTACGTCGGCTCGATGACGGGCCTCATTCTTGCGCTCGGCGTGGCGGTCGCGCAGTTCTGGCCGAACTGGGCGCCGATCGTCACCGTGCTCGGCATTTTCCTGGTCGGCCAGTTCCTCGAGGGCAATGTGCTGGCGCCCAAGCTGGTCGGCGAAAGCGTCGGCCTGCACCCGGTCTGGCTGATTTTCGCGCTGCTCGCGTTCGGCTATCTGTTCGGCTTCGTCGGCCTGCTGGTGGCGGTGCCGCTGGCCGCGACTATTGGCGTGCTCGCGCGTTTCGCGCTCAAGCGTTACTTGCAGAGTTCACTTTATACCGGTGAAAACCCCGGTTGATCACTATGGGAAATATAGTCAGTCCGCGTCAGCTTGCTCTTGCGCTCGATCACGCGGAGAGCTTCGCGCGTGAGGACTTCCTGTCGGGCCCGCCGAACGAAGCAGCGCTCGCCTTGATCGACCGCTGGCCCGATTGGCCGGACCGCATGGTGGTTCTGGTCGGCCCAGAGGGCTCCGGCAAAAGCCATCTCGCCTCGATCTGGGCCTCGGAAGTCGGCGCGCGCGCGCTCTCCGCCCATTCGCTCACGCATATCAATCTGCCTTTGGCGCTAGCGACCGGTGCGCTCGTAGTCGATGATGTCGCGCCGGAGAGCGTCGATGAGCGCGCACTGTTTCATTTGCTCAATCTGGCGCGCGAGGAGCGGGCGTCATTGCTGCTCACCGCCCGCTCGGTGCCGGCGGCCTGGACTCTCGAAATCCGGGATCTCAGCTCCCGCCTGCGGGTGCTGCCGGTCGTCAGCGTTGCGCCGCCCGACGACGCCTTGCTGCGCTCGCTGATCGTGAAGCTCGCCGCGGATCGCCAGTTACAGGTCGATGAGGGCCTGGTGAGTTTCATCACCGCGCGGATCGAGCGCTCGTTTGCCGGCGCGCGCGCCGCGGTCACGCGGCTCGACCATGAGGCCATGCGCCAGCAACGGCCTGTCACCCGCGCGCTGGCGGCGGAACTCCTGCGCTAGGCCGCCTTGACGGCGGGGGTGCTTCAGGCGCGGACTGTCATCTGATTGACATGTAGCCCGGCTATAATTTCAGTTTCTCGGAAACCCCTCCAAAATGGCGGATCGCGGCCAAGTTATTGCGTTGTCGGGGGAAAATGCTCCGGTGGCAGCGCCGGAGCCTGTCTTGCCGTTGCCCGAGCCGGAAACAGCCCTAGGTCTGCACGCGCGACCGGAGCGGTTTATCAACCGCGAGTTGTCTTGGCTGCACTTTAATCGCCGGGTGCTTGAGGAGGCGGGTAACGAAGGCCACCCACTGCTCGATCGCGTTCGTTTCCTGTCGATTTCGGCCAACAACCTCGACGAATTCTTCATGGTGCGGGTCGCCGGTCTCAAGGGCCAGTTACGCGAGGGCATCGTCACACAAAGCCCCGATGGCCTGACCCCGGCCGAGCAATTGGTGCGGATCGTCGAAACCGTGTCAGTGCTCGCGGGCGACCAGCAGCGGCGCTGGCTGGAGTTACGGCCGGCGCTCGCCGCGGCCGGACTCGTGCTGGTGGATGGGCGCGACCTGAAGAAGCAGGAGCGCGCCTGGCTTGAGGAGCATTTCCTCACCCACGTATTCCCCCTGTTGACGCCGCTGGCGATCGACCCCGCGCATCCGTTCCCGTTCATTCCCAATCTCGGCTTCTCGATCGCGCTCCAGCTTTCGCGCGCGAAAGACGGCAAGGCGATGAGCGCGCTCATCCGCATGCCGCAAAAGATCGCGCGTTTCATCCGCCTGCCGGGCGGCGATGGCAGCATCCGCGTCGTCACGCTGGAAGAGGCGACGTCGCAATTCATCGCGCGGCTGTTCCCGGGCTATGCGGTGAAGGGGCAGGGCGCGTTCCGTGTCATTCGCGATTCCGAAGTGGAAATCGAGGAAGAGGCCGAGGACCTGGTGCGGCTGTTCGAGACCGCACTCAAGCGCCGCCGCCGCGGATCGGTGATCCGCCTCGAACTCGACGCCGAGATGCCTGTTGAGTTGCGCCGCTTCGTGCAGCGCGCCTTTGCAGTCGCCGATGACGAGGTGTTTCTCGTTCACGGCGTGCTCGCGCTCAACGAATTGGCGCAGTTGAGCGGTTTCGATCGACCCGATCTCGAATTCGTGCCGTACAATCCTCGCTATCCGGAGCGCATTCGCGATCACAACGGCGATTGCTTTGCCGCCATCCGGCAGAAGGACCTTGTGGTTCATCACCCTTATGAATCATTCGACGTCGTCGTGCAGTTCCTGCAACAGGCCGCGCGCGATCCGAATGTCGTCGCCATCAAGCAGACGCTCTACCGCACGTCGGCCGAATCCCCGATCGTGAAGACGCTGGCTGAGGCGGCGGAAGCCGGCAAGTCGGTGACCGCGCTGATCGAGCTCAAGGCGCGCTTCGACGAAGAAGCCAACATCCGCTGGGCGCGCGACCTCGAACGCGCCGGCGCGCAGGTGGTGTTCGGATTCCTCGAGCTCAAGACGCATGCCAAGCTCTCGCTGGTGGTCCGCCGTGAGGGCGGCGCGCTTGCGTCCTATGTTCACGTCGGCACCGGCAACTATCATCCGGTCACCGCGCGGCTCTACACCGATTTGTCGTTCTTCACCGCCGATCCGGTGATCGCGCGCGATGTGGCGCGCGTGTTCAATTACATCACCGGATACGCGGAACCTGCGGAACTGCGAAAAATGGCGGTGTCGCCGATCAATTTGCGCAGCCGCATTTGCGAACACATCGCGCAGGAGACCGCCAACGCCAAGGCTGGAAAGCCGGCATCAATCTGGATGAAGATGAACGCGCTGGTCGACCCCGACATCATCGACATGCTGTACGAGGCGTCGGGCGCGGGCGTTCCCGTCGATCTGGTCGTGCGCGGCATTTGCTGCCTGCGTCCCGGCATTTCGGGGCTTTCCGACAACATCCGTGTCAAATCCATCGTCGGGCGCTTCCTCGAGCACGGCCGCATCTATTGCTTCGGCAATGGCCGGGCGCTGCCGCATCCGAAAGCCGCGGTCTACATTTCTTCCGCCGACATGATGCCGCGCAATCTCGATCGCCGGGTCGAAGTGTTGTGTCCGATTCTCAATCCGACCGTGCACGAGCAGGTGCTCGGGCAAATCATGGTGGCGAATTTCAAAGACAACGAGCAAAGCTGGAAGCTCTTGCCGGACGGCAGTTCGACGCGCATAAAGCCGCCGCCGGGCGAAGAGCCGTTCAACGCCCATAAATATTTCATGACCAACCCGAGCCTGTCCGGACGTGGCAAATCGTTCAAGGAAACGTCGCTCAGCCTCCTCCGGCGCTTCGAAAGCACGTAGGCGCAAGAAGACGCGCAAGCTGTCCATCGCCATCCAGGCGCAGGGGCGGCTCAATCACGGGCCGCCGGTCGCCGTCATCGACATCGGCTCGAATTCGGTGCGCCTCGTTATCTACGAGGGCTTGAAGCGCAGCCTGACCCCGATATTCAACGAGAAAGTGCTGGCGGGCCTCGGCCGCGAAGTGCAGTCGACCGGACTGCTGGCGCCGGAGGCGATCCGCATCGCGCTCGCCGCGCTCAAGCGCTTCCGCGCGCTGTGCGACAGTTTGCGCGTGCGCAAGATCTGGGCGATTGCGACGGCCGCCTGTCGTGACGCCAAAAACGGCCGCGCCCTCATCGCGCAGGCGCAGCGAATTTGCCGGGTCCGCATCGAGGTTCTCTCCGGTCGGCGCGAGGCGCATCTCACCGCGCTCGGCATCATCTCCGGCATCCATCGCCCCGATGGGATCGTCGGCGATCTCGGCGGCGGCTCGCTCGAACTGATCGACATCCACGGCACGCGCATTAAATCCGGCGTCACGCTGCCGCTCGGCGGCCTGGCGCTGCAGGACATTGCCGGCAAGTCGTTGAAAAGGGCCGAAAGGATCGTCGAGCGCAAACTCCGCAACCTCGACATGCTGGAAGAGGGCGAGGGGCGGACGTTCTACGCGGTCGGCGGCACCTGGCGCGCGCTGGCGCGGCTGCACATGTGGCAGACCGGCTATCCGTTCCACGTCATGCACAATTACCGGATTTCGGCGCGCGAGGCGCTGGAATTCTCGCGGCTGGTGCACCGGGTCGACACCGACACGCTGTCGCAGATCGACGTCGTGAACTCCGCGCGGCGGCCGCTGCTCGCTTACGCGGCGCTGGTGCTTGAAAATCTGGTGCGAGAGATCAAGCCGAAGCAGATCGTCTTCTCCGTGCTCGGCGTGCGCGAAGGCTTGCTCTATTCGCTGCTCAAGCCGGTGGAGCGCATGCGCGATCCGCTCATCGCCGCCGCCGCCGATCTCAACGTGCTGCGCTCGCGCTCGCCGCATCACGGCGAAGACCTCATCGCGTGGACCGACCGCTTCATGGCCTCATCCGGTCTCGACGAGAACGCCGACGAGCGCCGCCTGCGTCATGCGGCGTGCCTGCTTGCCGACATCGGCTGGCGCGCGCATCCGGATTATCGTGGCGAGCAGTCGATGAACATCATCGCGCACGGTGCCTTCGTCGCCATCGATCATCCGGGGCGCGCGTTCCTGGCGCTGTCGGTCTATTTCCGCCACGCCGGGCTGAGTGAGGATGAATTGTCGCCGCGCCTGCGCGAACTGGCGACGACGCGCATGCTCGATCGCGCGCGCGTGCTCGGCGCGTCCATGCGCGTCGCCTACTTGATCACCGCCGGGCAGGGCGGCGTGCTGCCGAAGACGCCGATGGCGGTCAATCGTGGCAAGCTGGTGTTGCGGCTGCCGCGACAGTACGCGAAGCTGGCGAGCGACCGCGTGTTCAACCGGTTGCGCCAGCTCGCGCGCCTGGTCGGCCGCGAGCCGGTGATCGCCACGGACTGAGCGGTTTCAAGACTGCGTGTCGGGACGCTCGACCGCCACCACACGGCTTTTTTCCACCGCCAGCGCCAGCCGCCCATGCTTGAGCGCAAGCGCCTTCTCGCCGAACAGTTCGCGCCGCCAGCCCTTGAGCGCCGGCACATCGGCCTCGTCGTCGGAGGCGATGCGGTCGAGATCGTCGACGGTGGCGATCACCTTGGCGGCGACGCCGTGGCGCTCCGCGGTCATGCGCAGCAACACCTTGAGCAGCTCGACCGTGGCCGCGCCATTCATTGCCGGGCGGAAGCGCTCGATGCGCGGCAATGTCTTCGGGTCGCGCGCGATCCCGCGCTGCACCGCCTCGACGATCGCCTCGCCCCAGCGCGAGCGCTCGAACCCTTTCGGCAGCGAGCGCAGGTTGCCGAGCCGCTCGATCGAGGTCGGCGCCTGCACGGCGATATCGCCGATCGCGTCATCCTTGAGCACGCGCCCGCGCGGGACGTCGCGCGTCTGCGCCTCGCGCTCGCGCCAGGCGGCAACCTCGATCAGGATGGCGAGCTCTTTCGGCTTGCGCACGCGGCTCTTCAGCCGCTCCCACGCGCGGTCGGGCTCCATGCGGTAGGTTTCAGGCGAGGTGAGCACGTTCATCTCGGCGTCGACCCACTCGCTGCGCCCGCGCCTGGCCAGATCCTCGGCGAGCTTGAGATAGACGTCGCGCAGGTGGGTGACGTCCGAGATCGCGTAGGTCAGTTGTGCGTCGGTGAGCGGCCGCCGCGTCCAGTCGGTGAAGCGGTGCGATTTGTCGAGCGCGTCGCCGGTGATGCGCTGCACCAATTGATCGTAAGAGATCGAGTCGCCGTAGCCGAGCACCATCGCGGCAACCTGCGTGTCGAAAATCGGATGCGGAATTTTCTTCGCTAAATTCCAGACGATTTCGATGTCCTGGCGCGCGGCGTGAAACACCTTCACGACCTTCTCGTCCACCATCAGCGCGAAGAACGGCGCAAGGTCGATGCCCGCGGCGAGGGCGTCCACCACCACGGCCTCGTCGATGCTGGCGATCTGCGCCACGCACAGCAGCGGGTAATACGTGGTCTCGCGCAGGAACTCGGTGTCCACGGTCACGAACGGGTGTCGCGCCATGCGCGCGCATACTTCGGTCAGCTCTTTGGTTGTTGTGATCGGCGGCATCGGGACCTTGAGCCTAACCTATACCGGGGCGGTCATGGCAACCCGCATCAGCTGCCACGCACGCGCGGCATCATGATGAATTCCCACGGGCTCGGCATCGGCCCCACCGGAACCTCGATCACGGTCGGCTCGCGCCGCGCGAAGGCGAGCCGCAGCGCCGCGCCCAATTCGTCGGGCGTGCGCGCGCGCCGGCCGGCCGCGCCGAAGCTTTCGGCGTATTTGACGAAATCGGGGTTGGCGAGGTCGCAGGCGATCAGCCGGTTGCCGTACTCCTCCTCCTGGATGCGGCGCACATTGCCGAACGAGCCGTCGGCGAACACAATGCTGACCAGCGGGATGCGGTGGCGCATGGCGGTGGCAAGCTCGTTCGCGGTGTAGAGAAAGCCGCCGTCGCCGTTGACCGACAGCACCGGCACCACCGGCTGCGCATGCTGCACACCGAGCGCGGTGGCAAAGCCCCAGCCGAGATTGTCCTGATAGCCGGGCGAGAGGAACGTGCGCGGCTTGTAGACGGGCAGCGCAAGCCGCGCGACGAAGCCGACCTGCGTGACCTCGTCCACGTAGATGCCGTCCTCCGGCAGCTCGGCGCGGATCACGTCGAGGAAGGCGAGCTGCGGCGCGAGCTTGGCCATGCGCGCGCGCAACGCGCCCTGGCGCTCGGCCATCTCGTCGCGGCGCGACGCGCGGCGCTGGTTGAAGCGCGGCAG
>JBAUHH010000061.1:0-2639 GCA_049680165.1 Pseudolabrys sp. | reverse complement strand
GGCCGGACCGAGCGGCGGGCTGCCTCGATCGGGTCGAGCGGCTGGTGCGCGAATATGTCCTGGAAAATGTCCCGCATGGTCCCGTCTTGGCCGGCCGTAGCACGATACCGGCCCGCCCTTGTGCGCCGCAACAAAAGGCCATTTCCCGGCTTTCTGCGCGGCTGTTGAAAATAACCACTTTCAACGACTTAACGTAGGCGCCGGGCTGATCTTTACCCGCCCGCGTGTCATCTTACCGCCGCTTTCCAAGAGCGAAAACGTGAGCCGAGACTTGCGGTTGACAGGGGGCGGTTGAGACGAAAGCAAGGTGGCGTCGGCGGGCGTGAGCCCATAAAATGCCTTTCGGATTCGTGAGCCGGAAACGGGCCAGTCCGGGAGGACCATCCAGCCGCCACTGCTTCGACCTGATAGCGCGGCAAGTGCCGCGGAGCGGGGCGCGTTTCGAGGAGTGAATGAAGAATACCAACATTGCGGCGCCGGACTATTTCCACAAAGTCGTGGATTGCCAATGGGCCTGTCCGGCACACACTCCGGTTCCTGAATATATCCGGTTGATCGCGGCGGGGCGTTACTCCGACGCCTACATGATCAACTGGCGCTCCAATGTTTTTCCAGGCGTCCTGGGCCGCACCTGCGATCGTCCGTGCGAGCCGGCCTGCCGCCGCGTGCGCGTCGAGAAGGAGCCGGTGGCGATCTGCCGCCTGAAAAGAGTGGCGGCCGATTACAAGGACGACATTCGCGACCGCCTGCCGAAACCGGCGGGCAGGAAGAACGGCAAGCGCATCGCCCTCGTCGGCGGCGGCCCCGCCTCTCTCACCGTTGCCCGCGATCTTAGCCCCCTCGGCTACACCTGCGTGGTGTTCGACGGCGATCCCAAAGCCGGCGGCATGATCCGCACGCAGATTCCGAAATTCCGTCTGCCCGACGCCGTCATCGACGAGGAGACCGGCTACATTCTCGAGCTCGGCGTCGAATTCCGCGGGGGAAGTCGTATCGACAGCATGAAAGCGCTGCTGGCCGAAGGCTGGGACGCGATCTTCGTCGGCTCCGGCGCGCCGCGCGGGCGCGAGCTCGACATTCCCGGCCGCAAGGAAGCGGCGAAGAACATTCACATCGGCATCGACTGGCTCTCCTCGGTGTCGTTCGGCCACGTCACCAAGATCGGCAAGCGCGTGATCGTGCTCGGCGGCGGCAACACCGCCATGGATTGCTGCCGCTCCTCGCGACGCCTCGGCGGCGAGGACGTGCAGGTCATCGTGCGCTCCGGCTTCGAGGAGATGAAGGCGTCGCCTTGGGAAAAGGAAGACGCCATGCACGAGGGCATCCCGATCCACAATTACCTGGTGCCGAAGGAATTCACGTTACGTGACGGCAAGCTCACCGGCGTCATCTTCGAGAAGGTGAAGGCGGAATACGACGCCAAGGGCCGCCGCAAGCTGGTGCCGGCGGGCGAGCCGGATCAGCATTTCCCCTGCGACGACGTGCTGGTCGCGGTCGGCCAGGAGAACGCCTTCCCCTGGATCGAAGCCGATGCCGGCATTGAATTCGACCAGTGGCACATGCCGAAGGTCGACACGCAGACGATGCAATCGACCAATCCGAAGGTCTTCTTCGGCGGCGACGCCGCCTTCGGCCCGAAGAACATCATCTGGGCGGTCGCGCACGGGCATGAGGCCGCTGTGTCGATCGACAAGATGCTCAACGGCGAGGACATCGCCGACCGCCCGATGCCAGCTGTCGAAGTGATCAGCCAGAAGATGGGCATCCACGAGTGGTCCTACGACAACGAAATCGAACTGGACAAGCGCTACAAGGTGCCGCTGCGCGACAAGGTGATCGCGCTCAAGGACATCAAGGCCGAGGTTGAATTGGGCTTCGACGTCGAGCTCGCCTTCAAGGAAGCCGGGCGCTGCCTGAATTGCGACGTGCAGACGGTGTTCTCCGCGTCGCTCTGCATCGAATGCGACGCCTGCGTCGACATCTGCCCGATGGACTGCATCACCTTCACGCCGAACGGCGAGGAAGCCGATTTGCGCAAGCGGCTGACCGCACCGGCGAACAATCTGACACAGGACCTCTACGTGCAGGACGGCCTGAAAACCGGCCGCGCGATGGTGAAGGACGAAGACGTCTGCCTGCATTGCGGCCTGTGCGCCGAACGCTGCCCGACCGGCGCCTGGGACATGCAGAAATTCTTCCTGGATATGACTCACGCAGGAAATTCATGTCGACCGCCAGCCCGATCAGCCGCGTAAACAATTTCGTCGTCCGCTTCGCCAACGTCAACGGCTCGGGCTCGGCGAGCGCCAACGAGATGTTCGCCCGCGCCGTGATGCGCATGGGCATTCCGGTCGCGCCGCGCAACATTTTCCCGTCCAACATTCAGGGCCTGCCGACCTGGTACGAAGTGCGCGTGTCGGAAGCGGGCCATCTCGGCGCGCGCGGCGGCACCGACCTGATGGTCGCGATGAACCCGCAGACCTTCGACAAGGACATCGCCTCGATCGAGCCAGGCGGCTACCTGTTCTACGATTCCACCAAGGCGCTGCCGGCCTCGAAATTCCGCTCCGACATCACCGTGATCGGCGTTCCGCTCACCGCCATCTGCAACCGCGAATACACCGATCCGCGCCAGCGCC
>JBAUHH010000060.1:0-8347 GCA_049680165.1 Pseudolabrys sp. | reverse complement strand
CCCTTTGTGTCAGGCCGCGAGCAACTGGCGGCCGTCGTGTCCCGCAATCGTGACATCCAGCATCATGCCCGGCTGGCACACGGCGGCAAGCCGCACGGGCGTGAATTGCTCGGTGCGGGCTATTCCGGGCGATTCCGTCTGCACGCGCGGCCGCGCGCCAATTTGTGCATCGAGATGATGGCGCAGCGCCGCCTCGCCCTTTTCGCGCAAGCGGCGGGCGCGCTCTTTCACGAGCGAGCGATCGACCTGCGGCATGCGCGCAGCCGGCGTGCCGGGGCGCGGCGAGAACGGAAAGACGTGCAGCTGGGTGAGGCCACATTCGTCGACCAGATCGAGTGAGCGCGCGAACATGTCTTCGTCTTCCGTCGGAAAGCCGGCGATGATGTCGGCACCGAACGCAACATTCGGACGCAAGCGCCGAATCTGCTGACAGAAGCCGATAGCATCGGCGCGTGAATGGCGGCGCTTCATGCGCTTGAGGATGAGATCGTCGCCAGCCTGCAGCGACAGATGCAGATGGGGCATCAGGCGCGGCTCGTCGGCGATGGCGTCGAGCAGATCGGCGTCGGCCTCGACCGAGTCGATCGACGAGAGGCGCAGCCGCGCCAGATTGGGGGCTTCTTTCAAAATGCGCTTCACCAGCGTGCCGAGCCGCGGTGCGCCTGAAAGACCGCCGCCATAGCTCGTGATGTCGACGCCGGTGAGCACGACCTCGCAATAGCCGTTGCCCGTGAGGCGGCGCACCTGCGCCACCACCTCGTCGACTGGCAGCGAGCGCGAATTACCGCGGCCGTAAGGGATGATGCAGAAGGTGCAGCGGTGATCGCAGCCGTTCTGGATCTGCACGAAGGCGCGGGCGTGGCCGTCGATGGCGTCGATGGCGTGCGGCGTCATCTTCTTTGCCGCCATGATGTCGGAGACGGCGATCTTCTCGTGCATCGACCAGTGACGCGCGTCGAGCTTTTCCTCGTTGCCGATGACGCGGTCGACTCCCGGCATATTCGCGAACGTTGCGGCTTCAATCTGCGCGGCGCAGCCCGTGACGACGATGCGCGCGTCAGGCCGCTCGCGCCGGATGCGGCGGATGCTCTGGCGCGCCTGGCGCACGGCTTCCGCCGTCACCGCGCAGGTGTTGACCACCACAGCGTTGTCCACGCCGGCAGCACCGGCTTCGCGGCGGATCACTTCCGACTCGAAGGCGTTGAGCCGGCAGCCGAAGGTGACGACGTCGATGCTCATTGGTCGGCTCTTGCGGCGCCCGCCTTCACAAACAGTGCCGGATCGAAGCGGCCTTCGTATTCGAACTGCACCGGGCCGGTCATCAGTACGTGATCGTCACTCGTGCGCCAGTCGATGGTGAGCTCACCGCCCGGCAGCGTCACGCGCACCTTTCGCTCCGTGCGCTTCAATCGCGCCGCGGCGACGGCAGCGGCACATGCGGCCGAGCCGCAGGCTTTCGTGAGCCCCGCGCCGCGCTCCCATGTGCGGATGACGATATGGTCGCGCGAGACGATGTGCGCGAGCGTGATGTTGGCGCGTTCGGGGAAGATCGGGTGATTTTCCAGCAGCGGACCGAACCTTTTAAGGTCGTAGAAGTCCACATCCTCGACCCAGAAGATGGCGTGAGGATTGCCCATGCTCACCACCGAGGGTGAGTGCAATACAGGCTTGTCGATCGGCCCGATCTGCAATTCGATCGCGCGCGTGTCGCGGAATTCCTCCGCCAGCGGAATCTCGTTCCATATGAAATGCGGGACGCCCATGTCGACGGTGAATTCGCCGTTCGCGCCCTTCCAGCAATTGAGCACGCCGGCAGCGGTCTCGAACGTCAGCGCGCTCTTGCCGCTTTCCTTCGCCACGATGTCGGCGATGCAACGCATGCCGTTGCCGCACGCGCCGGCTTCCGAGCCGTCATTGTTGTAGATGCGCACGAACGCGTCGGTGCCGGGCGTGCGCGGCGGATAAAGCGCCATCAATTGATCGTAAGGCGCGCCTTCCGGCTTGGCGGCGGCGCGGGCTTCCTCGGCATTGATCGGACCGCCGGCGCGGCGCATATCGACGACGACGATCTCGTTGCCGATACCGTTCATCTTTACGAAAGCATGATTTGCGAGCGCTGCCATGGTCCTGCCCAGTTCCGCCCGGTTTATATGGCGAATTAGCGCTGATTGACCAGAGGCCATGCTAGGGTGGCCCGGTAACGACGCTGCGATTCGCCGGGGCGCCGCGCCTGAAGACGGAGAAACGTGATGTCGTGGTATCGCTTGGCCGGACCGGTTGCGCTGTGCGCGGCGCTCGGCCTGGCGTCCGGGCCGGCGCTGACGCAAACACCGCCGCCGGCCGAGAAACCTCCATCGGTTCAGATGCCAGCCGCGCCCGGCCCGTTGCAGCCGGGCGATGCCTTCGGCGAACAGGTGATGTTGCCGGAAAAGACCATTGTCTACGTGAAGGGCCAAAGCACCTGGGACGGCGCCTTCGCCACGCTGGTCGAGTCATTCAAGTTGCTCAACCAGTACCTGGACAAGCAGGGCATCAAGCCGGCCGGGCCGGCGATGACGATCTACACGCAGACCGACGACAACGGCTTCAAGTTCAACGCGGCGCTGCCGATCGCGACGACGCCGAAGGATCCGCCGCGCGGCGATATCGCCATCGGCAGTGCGCCAACGGGCAAGGCGCTGAAATTCGTGCACCGCGGATCGTACGACGCGATGGACTCGACCTACGAGGCGATCACCAATTATCTTGACGACAAGCGGCTCGAGGCCAAGGATCTGTTCATCGAGGAATATGTCACCGATCCGGCCAAGACGCCTCCCGACAAGCTGGTAATCAACGTCTATGTGCCGGTGAATTGATCAGATGATTTCAATGCGCCTTGTTTTATCCGTTCTTGCGCTTTCACTCGCCGCCGCACTCCCGCTGCCAGCCCACGCGATCGACAAGATCGTCACGGTGACCGGCGAAGCCACCGTCGGCGTCGCGCCCGACGTAGCGATGATCCGCATCGGCGTTTCGAGCTCGGCCAAGAACGCGCGGGACGCGAGCGACGCCAATGCCAAGCAGATGACCAAGGTAATCGCGGCAATCAAGGACACCGGCGTCGACGAACGCGATATCCAGACCTCGCGCCTGTCGCTGCAACCGCAATACGATACCAGCAAAGGCACAACGCCGCGGCTCACCGGCTTCCAGGCCAGCAATCAGGTCACCATCCGCATCCGCATGATCTCGGACATGCCGGCGATCGTCGATCACGCTATCGCGGCCGGCGCCAACGAAATGTCCGGCATCGAATTCGTGGTGTCGCAGCAATCGACGCTGCTCGACCAAGCGCGCGCCGACGCCGTCGCCGACGCGCACCGCAAGGCCGAGATCTACGCCCGCGCCGCCGGGGTGAAATTAGGCGCCGCAGTCGCCATCACCGATGAGAACGCCGCGCCGCCGCCCCGTCCGATGGCGGCCATGCGCGCGGGCGCCGTTCCGGTCGCTCCCGGCGAGCAGATGCTGCGCGCTGCCGTGACCGTGAGTTACGAGCTAACCCCCTGATCCTGCTTGCCTTGACTTGGGTCTACTGGCCACCTAGGTTCCGGCCACTCTCGCTAGAGACGTTAAGTTCCTGATCCCGCCGCCCGGTCCTTGAGAGGCCGGAGGCAACCGCCCGACAGCGCAATGCGCCCTCGGGCGCAAATTGGTTTTGAGCCCGTCATTGCCGGGCTCGACCCGGCAATCCATCTGTTCGCAAGAAGGATGGATGCCCGGGTCAAGCCCGGGCATGACAAAAGATTGGACGATATGTTCGACACGCTGTCGGAAAAACTGGGCGGCATTCTCGACCGCCTCACCCGTCGCGGCGCGCTCAGCGAAGCCGACGTCGATGCGGCGATGCGCGAAGTGCGCCGCGCGCTGCTGGAAGCCGACGTCGCGCTCGACGTCGCGCGCGCCTTCACCGACGGCGTGAAGAAACAGGCGGTCGGCGTCGAGGTTCTGAAATCCGTCACGCCCGGGCAGATGGTCGTCAAGATCGTGCACGATCAACTGGTCGAAACGCTCGGCGCTTCCGGGCAGACAATCGATCTCAATGCGCCGCCGCCGGTCGCCATCATGATGGTCGGCCTGCAAGGCTCCGGCAAAACCACAACAACCGCAAAACTTGCCAAGCGCCTCACCGACCGGCTCAGGCGCAAGGTGCTAATGGCTTCGCTCGACGTGCGCCGCCCGGCGGCGATGGAGCAGCTAGCCGTACTCGGCCGCGACGCCGGCATCGACACGCTGCCGGTGATCGAAGGCCAGGCGCCCGCGCAAATTTCCAAACGCGCACTCGAAGCCGGCCGTCTCGGCGGTTACGACGTGGTGCTGCTCGACACCGCCGGCCGCAGCACGCTCGACGAAGCGATGATGAGCGAAGCCGCCGACGTAAAGAGCGCGGCCAATCCGCACGAAGTATTGCTGGTCGCTGACGCGCTCACCGGCCAGGACGCGGTCAATCTCGCACGCGCATTCGACCAGCGTGTTGGCCTCACCGGCATCGTGCTCACGCGCGTCGACGGCGACGGCCGTGGCGGCGCGGCGTTGTCGATGCGCGCGGTCACCGGCAAACCGATCAAGCTGATCGGCACCGGCGAAAAGCTCGACGCGCTCGACGAATTCGATCCGGCGCGCATTGCCGGCCGTATCCTCGGCATGGGCGACATCGTTTCGCTGGTCGAGAAAGCGGCCGCGACCATCGACGCCGAAAAGGCGATGCGCGCGGCCGAAAAGATGCGCAAAGGTCAATTCGACCTTGCCGACATGCGCGAGCAGCTCACGCAGATGCAGGCAATGGGCGGCATGAGCGGGCTGATGGGAATGCTGCCGGGGATCGCCAAGATCAAGAACCAGCTCGCCTCCGCCAACATCGACGAGACGGTGATCAAGCGTCAGATCGCGATCATCGATTCGATGACGCCGAAAGAGCGGCGCAATCCCGACATCCTCAAAGCCAGCCGCAAGAAGCGCATCGCCGCCGGCTCCGGCACCTCGCCGGAAACGATCAACAAGCTCCTCAAGATGCATCGCGGCATGGCCGACATGATGAAGGCGATGGGCAGCGCCAAGCGCGGTCCGATGGCTGGCATCGCGCAGATGATGGGCTTCGGCGGCGGAATGCCGTCAGCGGAAGAAATGAAGAAGCTCGCGGAGCAAGCGAAAGCGAGCGGCCAATTGCCGCCGACCATGCCGAAATTGCCGCCGAATTTCCCCGGTGCGCCGGGGATGCCCGGATTGCCGGGGCTTGGCGGAAAGTTTCCCGGATTGCCGGGCGGTCTGCCGCCCGGTCTCGGAAAGAAGAAGTGATGACCAACCTCTCCACCCGTCATTCCGGAGCGCCGCGGAGCGGCGAATCCGGAATCCATATTCCCGGCGCTGCGGAGTATGGATTCCGGCTCTCGCTCACTTCGTTCGCTCGGCCGGAATGACAGCGTTTTTGTAAGAAAGGAAAATCGAAATGTC
Source organism: Pseudolabrys sp. (assembly GCA_049680165.1). Lineage (GTDB taxonomy): Bacteria > Pseudomonadota > Alphaproteobacteria > Rhizobiales > Xanthobacteraceae > Pseudolabrys. Next base: position 2,857 of record JBAUHH010000060.1, on the reverse strand, counting down.
TCTCGTCATCCGCATGGCCCGCGCCGGAACGAAAAAGCGGCCGGTCTACCACATCGTCGTCGCCGACAAACGCGCCCCGCGCGACGGCCGCTTCATCGAGCGGCTCGGCTATTTCAATCCGCTGCTGCCGAAAGAAAAGACCGAGCGGCTCAAGCTCGACATGGACAAGGTGCAGGCGTGGATGAAGAAGGGCGCGCTGCCGTCCGACCGCGTGATGCGCTTCCTCGACGCTGCCGGAATTTTGAAGCGGCCGAAGCGCAACAATCCGGAAAAGGCGATCCCGCGCAAGGAACGCAAGGCGAAGGAAGAAGAAGCCGCCAAGGCTGCCGGCGCGCCGGCCGCTCCTGCCGGCGACGCCAAGCCGGCCGCCAAGAAAGCGGAAAAGCCCGCAGAGAAGCCGGCCGAAGCGCCGGCGGCGAGCTAAAGCTCGCCGCTCCGCGCCGTGGCCGACCGCATTTGCGTCGCACGTATCGGTGCCGCGCACGGTGTCCGCGGCGAGGTGAAGCTGTGGTCGTTCACCGAGGATCCGGCGGCGGTCGCCAATTACGGGCCACTGGAAACTGACGACGGCTCGCGGCGCTTCGAGATCGAAGCGATGCGCCCGGCGAAAGATCACTTCGTGGCGCGGCTCGCCGGCATCAGCGACCGCGACGCGGCGGAAGCGCTGCGCAACATCGACCTCTACGTGTCGCGCGACCGGCTGCCGGCGATCGAGGAAGCCGACACATTTTATCACGCCGACCTCGTCGGTCTCTCGGCGGTGACGCGCAGCGGCGCGGATCTTGGAACGGTGGCGGCGGTTCACAATTTCGGCGCCGGCGACGTGATCGAGATCAAGCCGGCGGACGGCGGCGAGCCGCTGTTGTTGCCGTTCACCGAGGCGACGGTACCGAAGGTCGATTTGAAAGCGCGCAAGATCGTGGTGAACATGCCGGCCGTGTCGGGCGGCGAAACGGATTAGTGCGATGTGGCGCGCGAGCAAAATTCCGTTCATTCCCGCACCCAGGCCTGTGCTACGCGCAGCCCGAGTGCAGGCTCCAGCGGGAATCCAGAGCAACAATTTATGCGCCTCGAATTTTGACTCCTGGGTCCCCGCTTTCGCGGGGACGAACGGAGACTGACTATGTGGCGCGCGAGCGTGCTTACGATTTTTCCAGAGATGTTTCCCGGCCCGCTGGCGGTGAGCCTCGCCGGCAAAGCGCTTGGCGCCGGCGTATGGGCGCTCGACGCAATCGACATTCGCGACCATGCCGCCGACAAGCACCGCACCGTCGACGATACCCCAGCCGGCGGCGGACCCGGCATGGTGATGCGCGCGGACGTGCTCGCGCGCGCCCTCGATATCACGGCGAACGACGACCGCGCGCGCCTGCTGATGAGTCCGCGCGGCGCCCCGCTCACACAAGCGCGCGTCGCGGCGCTTGCAAAAGGCCCCGGCGTGACGATCGTGTGTGGACGGTTCGAGGGCGTTGACGAACGGCTGATCGCGGCGCGCCAGCTCGAGGAAGTCTCGCTCGGGGATTTCGTTCTGTCCGGCGGAGAGATCGCAGCGCTGGCGCTGATCGACGCCTGCGTGCGGCTGATCCCCGGGGTCATGGGCAAAGAGGCTTCCGCCGCGGAGGAGAGTTTCGCGGAGGGGCTGCTCGAATATCCGCAATACACCCGCCCTGCCATGTTCGAGGGCCAGGGCATTCCGGAGGTGCTGACCTCCGGCGACCACGCCAAGGTCGCCGCCTGGCGAAAGGCCGAGGCGGAGCGGCTGACCCGCGAGCGCCGGGGCGATCTTTGGGCCGTTTACCAGGCTCGGAAGAAAACGTAGTTCTCTCGTCATTCCGGGGCGCGGGCGTTAGCCCGCGAACCCGGAATCCATAATCGCAGACAGGGGTTATAGATTCCGGGCCCGCCCCTTCGGGGCGTCCCGGAACGAGTCAGGAAGGGTGACAAGGCCGAAACTTTATCGTATTAGCTCGCCCGACCCATTCAGCCCTGAAAAGGACCGCGCGCCGGATGCTGGCGCTGCAGACGGAGATTGAACCCATGAACCTCATTCAACAGCTCGAAAAAGAGCAGGTCGAGAAGCTCTCCGCCGGCAAGGAAATCCCCGATTTCTCGCCGGGCGATACCGTGCTCGTGAACGTGAAGGTGGTCGAAGGCGACAAGAGCCGCGTGCAGGCCTACGAAGGCGTGTGCATCGGCCGCTCCGGCCGCGGGCTGCAAGAGAACTTCACCGTCCGCAAGATTTCCTACGGCGAAGGCGTCGAACGCGTGTTCCCGCTCTACTCGCCGATGATCGACTCGATCAAGCTCGTGCGCCGCGGCAAGGTCCGCCGCGCCAAGCTCTATTACCTGCGCGGACGCCGCGGCAAGAAGGCGCGCATCAGCGAGGCGCAGGGTACCGGTGGCGAGAACATGGGCGCACCGGCTGCGGCCGCCAAGGAATGACGCGTTAAGCCATTCCGGAACGCATGAAGGGGCCGCCGGACGGCCCCTTTTTCTTGGGCGCGCGCGGCGCTAGATAACGACGGGAATTGGAGAGATTCATCGATGGCGAAGCCACGTACGCTCTACGACAAGATCTGGGACGACCATCTGGTCGACGAACAGCCGGATGGCACGTGCCTGCTCTATATCGACCGGCACATCGTGCATGAGGTCACGAGCCCGCAAGCGTTCGAAGGCTTGCGCGCGTCGGGACGCAAGGTGCATGCGCCGGAGAAAACGCTCGCCGTAGTCGACCACAACGTGCCGACCTCCGACCGCAGCAAGCCCAATCCCGATCCGGAAAGCGCCGAGCAGATCGCCGCGCTGGCGCAGAACGTGAAGGATTTCGGCATCGAATATTTCGACGAGTACGACA
>JBAUHH010000059.1:0-13846 GCA_049680165.1 Pseudolabrys sp. | reverse complement strand
TCGGCATCGACGTCCAGGTCTATCCCGGCGCGTCGCTGTTCAAGCCGAACCAGCAATGGAATGCGATGGTTGACGGCCAGCTCGACATTTCGCTGTTCCCGCTCGACTACGCCAGCGGCAAGGTGCCCGTATTCAGCGCGACACTGATGCCGGGGCTGATCCGCAGCCAGGAACGCGCCAAGCGTATCAACGATTCGCAGTTCATGAAGGACGTGCGCGCCGAGATTGAGAAGAACGGCGTCATCGTGTTGTCGGATGCCTGGTTCGCAGGTGGCATGGCATCCAAGAGCAACTGCATCCAGAATCCCGCCGACCTGAAGGGTATGAAATTCCGCGCCGCCGGGCCGACCTTCGCGGCCATGTGGCAGTCGGCCGGCGCCAGTATCGTCAGCCCGCCGTCGAACGAAATCTATAATGCGTTCCAGACCGGCGTCGTCACCGGCACCGACACCAGCCTCGGCACGTTCAATTCGATGCGCCTTTACGAAGTGACGAGCTGCCTCACGGCGCCTGGCAACAACGCGCTCTGGTTCATGTATGAGCCGGTGCTGATGTCGAAGAAGAGCTTCCAGAAGCTCAACAAGCAGCAGCAGGATGCCGTCATCAAGGCCGGCAAGAACGCGCAGGCCTATTACGAGAAGAAGGCCGACGCCGTGAACGATGAAGCCATCAAGGCGTTCCACGAGCACAAGGTGAAAGTCATTACGCTAACCGATGCGGAATATAATTCGTGGCTCGACGTGGCGAAAAAGAGTTCATACGCCAAATTTGCCAAAGACGTGCCCAACGGTCAGAAGCTCATTGACGAGGCGCTCTCCGTCAAATAACGCCCGATTAACGACCGGCCGGCGAGCCACTCGCCGGCCGGCGCTCTTTCGACAGTGCGTCCCGACTGCGAATAAATCGTCACCGCGGAAAAAGCCGAAAAAAGAAAGTCATGGACGCATTCATTCGGATCGTCGCCTTCTTGTCGCGCGCCGCCGGCGTATTCGCGGCCATTCTCATCGGCCTCGCGGTATTGGTGATCTGCGACATGGTGACCGAACGCTATTTTCTGAGCGTTCCGACGATTTGGCAGATCGACGTGGTGACCTACAGCATCGTCGCGGCCACTTTCGTCGGAAGCGCGTACGTGCTGATGCTGCGCGGCCACGTGAATGTCGAGATTCTTCCGCTCTATCTTGCGCCGCGTGCGCGTTATTGGCTCGCGCTTTTCACGATTGTGCTGTCATTGGCGTTCTGCGTGGTGCTGTTCGTCCTGTGCACGGCATATTGGTACCAGTCTTGGGCGTTGGGCTGGCATTCCGATACGGTCTGGCGCGCAAGGTTGTGGGTTCCCTACCTTTCGATGCCGATCGGCCTCGGCCTGTTGGTTGCACAATACGTCGTCGAACTGATTTGTCTGGTCACCGGCCGGGCGCAGCCGTTCGGTCTTAAACCGAAGGTGGACGCCGAGGAGTTTGCGCGCGCGCAGGCGAAGGAAGCGCTGGGAGAGGTCCCGTGAGCGCGACAATGCAAGGGACTCTCGTCCTTGTCATAACCTTGTTGATGCTGTTGTCGGGAATTCCCGTCGCTTTCGGACTCGGAGCGATCTCGATTGTTTTTCTTCTGCTGTTTCATGGCTTCGACAGCATGCACGTCGTTGCCGAGACATTCTGGGCCGGCCTCGACGATTTTACGCTCGTGGCTATTCCGATGTTCGTCATGATGGGCGCGGCCATCGGCTCTTCACCGGCGGGCAAGGATCTGTACGAGGCGCTCGACCGCTGGCTTTACCGCTTGCCGGGCGGGCTCGTGATTTCCAATCTCGGCGCCTGCGCGATTTTCGCGGCGCTCACGGGTTCGTCACCCGCCTGCTGTGCCGCCATCGGCAAGATGGGCATTCCGGAGATGCGCCGGCGCGGTTATCCCGACGACGTCGCGACCGGCTCGATTTGCGCCGGCGGCACGCTCGGCATCCTGATCCCGCCATCGATCACCTTCATCCTCTACGGCATCGCCACCGAAACTTCGATCGGCCGGCTGTTCATCGCGGGCGTGCTGCCGGGCCTGATGCTGACCGGTCTGTTCATGCTGTGGACGGTCTTCATCATCTGGAAACGCGGTTTTCGTTCACACGCGATCGATTTCCGCTATTCGTGGAAGGAAAAATTCCAGTCGATCCCGAAGATCACGCCGTTCCTGCTTATTATTTTCGGCGTCATGTATTCGCTGTATGGCGGCGTGGCGACGCCGTCGGAAGCGGCCGGCGTCGGCGCCGCGCTCTGCCTCATCCTGGCGATCCTGATTTACCGGCTTTGGACCGTCGACAAGATTTGGCACATCCTGCGCGACACGATGAAGGAATCGGTGATGATCCTGACCATCATCGCCGCCGCCGTGTTGTTCGGCTACATGCTCACCTCGCTCTATCTCACCCAGATGCTAGCGCAGGGTATCGCCGACGCGCACTTCAATCGCTGGGTGCTGATGGGGATGATCAACCTGTTCCTGCTGGTGTCCGGGTTTTTCATTCCGCCGGCGGCCATCATTCTGATGACCAGCCCGATCCTGCTGCCGATCATCACCGCGGCGGGATTTGACCCCGTCTGGTTCGGCGTGATCCTGACCATCAACATGGAAATCGGCCTGATCCACCCGCCGGTCGGCCTGAACATCTATATCGTCAATGCCATAGCGCCCGATGTGCCGGTCACCAAGGTGATGTGGGGCACGCTGCCTTATGTGATCTGCATGATGCTGGCCATTGTGATCTTGTGCGCCTTTCCCGAAATCGCCACATGGTTGCCTGACCATCTGATGGGCCCCGGCAAGTAGTTTCCGGCCGCCGGGCCGCCGGATCGGCTCCGAAAGGTCGTTATGAACACTTCATTTTTCGGCGAATTGCTGCAATCGATCTCCGAGCGCGGCCGTGCGCTGCTCGACCGCGCGCGCGACCGGCGCTTGCCGCAGTCGGCGCGCTCCGAAAACCTGGTCGAGCTGTGCGAGCAATTGTTGTCCGGGCGCGGTGAGGCGTCGGGCGTCGCGCTCGCGCGTGAAATCCTCGGCAGCTATCACGAGCTCACCATTGGCCCGCGCATTGCATTCTTCGAGGCGCTCGCCCACCGGTTCGGTCCCGATCCGGCTGCGCTCGAGCAGGCCATCGCCGCGTGGCGGGAAAAGCCGTCCGATGCCGCGGTCGCCGGCGTGCATGCGGCTTCCGAGCCGCGCCGGCAAGAATTATTCCGCCGGCTCAATCTCGCGCCCAACGGCACCGAAGCGCTGGTGCGCATGCGCGAGCAGTTGATGGACACGCTCGATCATCGCGACGACCTTGCCGCCGTCGATGCCGATTTCGTTCACCTGTTCTCGTCCTGGTTCAACCGCGGCTTCCTGGTGTTGCGCCACGTCAACTGGTCCACGCCGGCGATCGTGCTGGAGAAGCTCATCCGCTACGAGGCGGTGCACGCGATTCGCGGCTGGGAGGACCTGCGCCGCCGTATCGATCCGCCGGACCGCCGCTGCTACGCCTTCTTCCATCCGGCGCTGGTGGACGAGCCGCTGATCTTCGTCGAGGTCGCGCTCGAGCGCGATATCGCGGGCGCGATTGAGCCAATCCTCGCCACCGAGCGCGAAATCATCGAGCCGGAGAAAACCCGCACGGCGGTGTTCTATTCGATCTCCAACTGCCAGCGCGGGCTGACCGGCGTTTCGTTCGGCAGCTTCCTGATCAAGCAGGTGGTGGAGGAGATTTGTCGCGAAATGCCGCGGCTCTCGACCTTCGTGACGCTGTCACCGGTGCCGAATTTCGCCAAATGGCTTGCGCACGAACGCGCACTGGAAAGTTCCACGGCGATCAACGAAACCGACAAGGCGGAGCTCGCCGCGCTCGACGATCCGAACTGGTGGTGCAATACAGAAACCGCGGAGCAGATCAAGGATCCGCTGTTGCGCGCCGCCGCCTGGTATTTCCTGCGCGCGCGCAACGCGCGCGGCACGCCGGTCGACGCCGTTGCCCGCTTTCATCTCGGCAACGGCGCGCGGCTCGAGCGCATCAACTGGCTTGCGGACACGTCCGAGCGGGCGATGCGGCAGTCTTGCGGGTTGATGGTTAATTACCAGTACGATCTTGACGACATCGAGAAGAACCACGAAGCCTACGCCGAAGGCCGCACTGTGGTCGCTTCGAACGCTGTGCAGCGCCTGTTGCGCCCGTCGCTCGAACTCGTTCCGATCGCGGGTTAGGTCGGGGGCTCAATAAGTGTTGCATCGCATTCCTCGGCGCTGACCTGCAACAGTCAGATATCTTTAAGCCAAGAGATCGCGCCGCGCGCCTCCCGTTCTGCGTCTTCCTGTGACTGACAGATCGTCAAGTCGTGTCTCACCGGCGTCCAAACGGTTCGGAAATCTTGCAGCTGTTCGGCCAATTCAGCATCGTAGGCTAGTTTCAGTTCTTCCACTTCGTAGCTGAACAAGGCATCGTCCCGCAAAATTATTATAACTCGCCGCTTCCCGTCAGGATGAAGGATAGTTTTCACAACGCGGCTCACTAGCTACCGTCCTTACGTCTTCCCGAACACCGGCACGATGCCGCCGCGTGTGACGCGGTTGTCCGGCGACGCCAGGAACAGAATGGTCTTGGCGACTTCCTCGACCTTCGGCCACGCGTCATAATCGGCCTTCGGCATCGCCTTGCGATTCGCCGGCGTATCCATGGTCGACGGCGCCACCGCGTTCACCAGGATGCCGTCTTTCGCCACTTCCTCGGCCAGCGCGACGGTGAGAGCGGCAACGCCGGTCTTGGCGATCGTGTAAGCGGCCATGCCTGCGCCGTTGCGCCATTCCAGCGCGGGACGCGCGGCGATATTCACGATGCGGCCGCCTTCGGAGCCGCGCAACATCGCGTTCACGGCCGCGCGGCAGCAGAGAAAGCACGACACCAGATTGCTATCGAGCTGCGCCATCAGCGCTTTCTTGCCGGTCTCGCGCACCGGCGACATGGCGAAACCGCCGGCGATGTGAATCGAGGCCCACAGCTTCGGCAGGCCGTCGTAAATCTTTGCGACGACAGCTTCGTCGGAGAGATCGCCCGACGCCAGGAGCTTCACGCGCTTGTCATCGCGCAACGGGAAGCGCTTGGCCTCGTCCTCGTGCATGTAAGGGATCAGGCAGCGCGCGCCTGCTTCGATCAGCGCGCCGACCGCCGCCGTGCCGAGCGCACCGGTGCCGCCGGTGACGACGATCTGGCGGCCTGAAAAATCCATAACTATCCTCGTCCCCGCCGCACGCGCGTCGGCAACACCTGAAATTCGATCCAGTTCGCGACTTCGCTGGTGCGCATCTTCTTGTCGAGCACGTTCTTGCTGATGCCGTGACGCCAGGACAAGCGCTTGCAAGTGGGATCGCGGTCGAGCGTGTCGAGATCGGTGGCGAAGGTCTTGATGTCGGATTCGTCGGCGAAGAAATCTTCCGAGATCAGCCGCGGCCCGATCCGCCGCACGATCGCGGCAATCTCGCGCAGCGGATATTCCGGATGATATTGCACGCCCCAGGCAACCGCGCCGTTGACGCGGATTTCCGCGCTCTGCACGGCGGACACGGCGTTGGTGGCGAGCACGACCATTTCAGGCGCCAGCGTCTCGATCTCGTCGAGATGGACGGTCGGCGCGTTGAACACGTCCGGCTTGCCGATGTACATCGGATGCTTGCGCCCACTCTCGGTGAGCCGGATGCTGCGGCCGAAGCCGAGCTCGCGGCCCTTCGGATTTTTGCGCACGCTGCCGCCCGCCGCTGCGGTGATGATCTGCAAACCCCAGCACGAGCCGAACACCGGCGTGCCGGCCTTGAACACCTGACGCAACAGGTCGACCTGCCGCGTCACCGAGACCCCGCCATCGTAGACATGCAGCGACGAGCCGGTGATGGCGACCCCGTCATAGCCTTCCAGCGATTGGCCGTCCGGCAGCGTCGCGCCTGGGTCGCCCGGATGGCAACTGTCCACGATCGCGCCCGGCATCAATTCGCGCAGCAGATTGGAATAGCCCTGATGCGCCGGCACGCCGCCGGCAGCAACATGCTGGGCAAGCGTTTCTGGAGAATTGCCTTCGACGACAAGCAGGCGAGGGGAGGGCATCGGGTCTGGACTTCAGTCTTTGACCGGCGGTTGCCGTAAAGCGCGTTCGGTTAAGCCTGATATGGCCAACCCGGCACGATTCTGCAATCAGCCACGATATTTGTGGCTTTACGGTCCATTAAAAGGCTCGGTTCTTGAGTACGCCGCATAAGCCGCCCATCCTGCGGCCGAACGGGCGAATCAGCGGGCAATCCCGAGGCACATGGCCGACTTCGACCTCGCCATCATCGGCGGCGGCATCAATGGAACCGGGATCGCGCGCGATGCCGCCGGCCGCGGCCTGCGTGTGCTTCTGGTCGAGCAGAACGACCTCGCATCCGGCACGTCCTCGGCGTCCTCCAAACTCATCCACGGCGGCCTGCGCTACCTCGAACACCGCGCGTTCCGGCTGGTGCGCGAGGCGCTGCACGAGCGCGAGGTGCTGCTGAAGATGGCGCCGCACGCGATCCGGCCGATGCGCTTCATGCTGCCGCCGCTGCCCGGCATGCGCTCGAGCCTGTGGCTGCGCTTCGGGCTTTTCATCTACGACCGGCTTGGCGGCCGCAAGATTTTGCCGGCGACAAAAACCGTCGATCTCACCCATCATCCGGTCGGCGTGCCGCTCAAGCGCATCTTCCGTTACGGCTTTGAATATTCCGATTGCGCGGTCGACGATGCGCGGCTGGTGGTGCTCAACGCGGTCGATGCCGCCGAACGCGGCGCGGTAATCCGCACGCGCACGCGCTGCACGCGCACCGAGCGCCGCGCCGAATGGGAGCTGATCCTGAATAATCGCGGCCGCCGCGACACCGCGACCGCGCGTGTGCTGGTCAACGCGGCAGGTCCGTGGATCGGCGAGGTCGCGGATACCGTGCTGCGGCAGCCGCTTTCGGCGCCGGCGCGCCTGATCAAAGGCAGCCATATGGTGGTGCGGCGCCTCTTCGACCACGGCGAAGGCTACATTCTCCAGGCGCATGACGGCCGCGTCGTATTCGTGCTGCCGTTTGCGGATGACTTCACCTTGATCGGCACCACCGATCAGCCCTTCGTCGGCGATCTCAATTCACCGGCACCGAATCCGGACGAGCTTGCCTATCTCTGCGACGTCGTGAACCAGTATTTCCGCCAGCGCATTTCGCCGGATGAAGCGGTCTGGACCTTCGCCGGCGTGCGCTCGCTTTACGACGATCATGCCGACAAGCCCGAAGACATCACGCGCGATTACGTGCTGACGCTCGACGAGAAATTCCGCGAGGCGCCGCTGCTCACGGTCTATGGCGGCAAGATCACCACCTACCGCCGGCTGGCCGAGGCGGCGATGGAGAAGATCGGCCATTTCTTCGAGGCGCGTCCGCCCTGGACGGCACATTCGACCCTGCCGGGCGGCGACTTCGCGGTCGGCGGCTTTACTGCCTTGCAGGCGCAGTTGCGCGAACGCTGGCCCTTCCTCAGCCAAGCCCATGCGCGGCGGCTGGCGCGGGCCTATGGCACCCGCGCCGAACGCATTCTGGGAGAGGCGAAAACCCTTGAAGACCTCGGGCCTTGCTTCGTCGGCGACCTGACCGGCGCTGAGGTCCAATTCTTAACGCGCAACGAGTGGGCGCTGTCGGCGGACGATATTTTGTGGCGGCGCAGCAAGCTCGGGCTGCTGGCAAAGCCCGACCAGCGCGACGCGATCGAGCGCTTTTTGGCGGGTTTGGGCGCCTCCGCCGCCCGGTAGCTGGCGTCCGATAGTTTACAAATCCTTAGGGTCGCTGCCGCAATATCGCCTGTGGGTTTAACCCTAGCCTCAGGGCGGCGTGCTCTAATGCCCCCCAAAGGACAGGAATTGTATGCCGGATTCGCCGGTTCGCGCCGACATGAGAACGCTGAATGCGCGGTTCGCCACCCTCAAGATATTGGTGGTGGACGACGAGCATTACATGCGCAAGGTCGTTCGCACCCTGCTCATGAGCATCGGTGTGCGTACGATCCACGAAGCGCATGATGGCGTCACCGGCCTGGAAGCGATCCGCACACTCTCGCCCGACATCGTCATTCTCGACTGGCAGATGCCGGGCCTCGATGGCGCCGCCTTCGTGCGCATGGTGCGGTCGCCGGATACGTTCCCGCTGCCGGATATTCCGATCATCATGCTGACCGGCCACGCCGAGCGCTCGCGTGTGCTCGAAGCGGTGGAAATCGGCGTCAATGAATTCCTGCTCAAGCCAGTTTCGACCAAGGCGCTACAGGACCGCCTGATCTCGGTTTTGGCCAAGCCGCGGCCGCTGATGCAGAACGGCAAATATTACGGCCCCGCGCCGCGCAAAATGGTCGCCAGCGCCAATGCCGATGGCGACGAGGCAATCGCCAATCTGGTGCTTGTGAACTAAGCTTCGTGGCCGCGCCGTTGCGCTCGTCCGGAGCTTTTCTTGCCGACTGCCCTCATCGCCATCGATCAAGGCACCACGTCAACGCGCGCGATCGCATTCGACGTGACGTTGAAGCCGCTTGCCTCGGCGCAGCGGGAGCTCAAGCAGATCTATCCCGCGCCCGGGCTGGTCGAGCACGATCCGGAGGAAATCTGGGCCGCCACGGTCGGCACCGTGCGCAGCGCGATGGCGAAAGCCGGGCTCATGCCCAAGGATGTCGGCGCCATCGGCATCACCAATCAGCGCGAAACGACGATCCTGTGGGACCGCGTCAGCGGCAAGCCGATCCACAATGCGATCGTCTGGCAGGACCGCCGCACCGCCGACATGTGCGAGGCGCTGCGCCGCGCAGGCCACGAACCGCACATCACCGATAAAACCGGGCTTGTTCTCGACCCCTATTTTTCCGCCAGCAAGATCGCCTGGCTGCTCGACAACGTTGACGGCGCGCGGCACGCCGCCGAGGCGGGACGGCTGGCCTTCGGAACTATCGACAGCTTCCTGATCTCGCGGCTAACCGGCGGCAAGGAGCACGTCACCGACGCCACCAATGCGGCGCGCACACTGCTGTTCGACATCAGGTGCGGCGAGTGGGACTTGGGCCTCGCCGAGCTTTTCCGCGTGCCCTCGACGCTATTGCCGCGCGTGCGCGACTGCGCCGCCGAGTTCGGCACAACGGACGAGGAGCTGTTCGGCGGCCGCATCCGCATTCTGGGCGTGGCCGGCGACCAGCAGGCGGCGACCATCGGGCAGGGCTGCTTCAATCCAGGCATGCTGAAGGCTACGTACGGTACTGGCTGCTTTGCCTTGCTTAACACCGGCGACCATCCGGTGACCTCGCGCAACCGGCTGCTGACCACGATCGCCTATCAGCTCGACGGCAAGCGCACCTATGCGCTCGAAGGCGCGATCTTCATTGCCGGCGCGGCGGTGCAATGGCTGCGCGACGGACTGAAGCTGATCAAGGAAGCCCCCGAGGTCGAGCGGCTCGCGCAATCGGCCGATCCGGCCGAGCAGGTCTATCTCGTGCCCGCATTTGTCGGCCTCGGCGCGCCGTATTGGGATGCGAAAGCGCGCGCCGCAATCTACGGGCTGACCCGCAATTCCGGTGCGGCCGAGCTCGCCCGCGCGGCGCTTGAATCGGTCGGCTACCAGACCCGCGACCTTCTCGCGGCCATGCGCGCCGATTGGCCGGCTTCCGCCGGAGCGCAGACCGTGCTGCGGGTGGATGGCGGCATGTGCGTGAGCGACGCCACCATGCAATTTCTCGCCGACATCCTGGCGAACCCGGTGGACCGGCCCAAGGTGATGGAGACAACCGCGCTGGGCGCGGCCTATCTCGCCGGATGCGAAGCAGATGTTTGTCCGGATCTCGCGGGCTTTGCCGCCACCTGGCAGCTTGAGCGGCGGTTCGAGCCGCGGATGGACCTTGAGACCCGCGAGCGCAAATGGGCTGGCTGGCAAGACGCGGTGCGACGGACGTTAACGGCGCGGTGACGGGTGGATAGGCTTGCGCCTTTACCGTCTCGTAACAGAAACCGTGGTGGTATCCGAATATGCCGGGGAGGGGTCCGCGGCATTTCGGTCCGCGTGAGATGATTCACGGAAAGCACGCCAGCGTTCTTATCGAGCAGGCACGGATACTCGTCGTCGACGACAATCCGTTCATGCGCGGCATCGTGCGCAACCTGCTCGCCAATGTCGGCGTGAAGGCCGTTCACGAAGCGGCCGACGGAATCGAAGCGCTGGAGCAAATCCGCTCTGTCCTGCCGCACATCGTCATCCTCGATTGGGAAATGCCGCTGCTCAACGGCGCGGAGGTGGTGCGCATCGTGCGCTCGCCCGGCGTATTCCCGATGCCGGATATTCCGATCATCATGCTCACCGGCCACGGCGAACGCTGGCGCATCATTGAAGCGGCGAAGCTCGGCGTCAACGAATTCCTCTGCAAGCCGGTCTCCGCGAAGTCGCTTCTCGACCGGATGGTTTCGATCCTCACCAATCCGCGGCCGAGCGTGAAGCTCGGTGAGTATTACGGCCCGGCGCCGCGCGGACTCTTGGACAGGCAAGTGCCCAAAGAAGACGAGTCCGACATCTTCGCGGTGGCTTCGCCCGGGTCGGTGCCGGCCGCCTGATCTCTTTCGACTCTCGACGTTTCCATTCACAATTCGCCGTTGAGCCGCCGGGCGCGGCCCGCTAGCGTGCGCGCCGGGTTGGAAGAGGCGGCGCGGATGGCGGAAGTCGGCAAGGCCCTGCGCGGGGATACGAACACGCTGGTGCGCTTTGAGGCCGTCAGCAAGCATTTCGGCGCCACCGCCGCGGTCGATCGCCTGACGCTGGATATCCGGCAGGGCGAATTTTTCGCGCTGCTCGGCCCGTCCGGCTGCGGCAAGACCACGTTGCTGCGTCTGCTCGCCGGTTTCGAGATGCCAGAGCAAGGCCGCATCCTGCTTGGCGGCGAGGACATCGTCGCGGTGCCCCCGCATCGCCGCGCGGTCAACATGATGTTCCAGAGCTACGCGCTGTTTCCGCATCTCACCGTTGAGGGCAATATCGCCTTCGGTTTGCGGCAAGAGGGCTTGAGCAAGGCGGAGATCGCCACGCGCGTAGCGGACATGCTGGCGCTGCTCAAGCTGCAGGGTTTCGGGCCGCGGCGGGTGGATCAACTGTCCGGTGGCCAGCGTCAGCGCGTCGCGCTCGCGCGTTCGCTGGTCAAGCGTCCCCGCGTGCTGTTGCTCGACGAGCCGCTCGCCGCGCTCGACAAGAAGCTGCGCGCGGAGACGCAATTCGAATTGATGGAGTTGCAGCGCAAGCTTGGCACCACGTTCGTGGTGGTCACCCACGACCAGGACGAGGCGATGACGCTTGCCGACCGTATCGGCGTGATGAATCACGGCCGGCTGGTGCAGGTGGGTTCGCCGGTCGAGATTTACGAGCGGCCGAATTCGCGCTGGGTCGCGGATTTCGTCGGCGACGTCAACCTGATCGAGGGTCGCATCGTCGGAAACGGCCACACCATCGACACGTCAAATGGCCCGCTCCGTATCGGCGGCCCGGCCGCACCTGCCGCCGCGAAGGCGGGCGGCACCGCGTGGCTGGCGCTGCGGCTGGAGAAGCTACGCATCGCGCTCGAGCGGCCGAACGGTCCCAACACCAATGTCATTGAAGGTGTCGTCGTCGAGGTCGGGTATCGCGGCGACGTGTCGATCTACAAGGTGCGCGCCGGCGAGGGCGCGGTGATGAAAGCCGCGGTGGCGAACGTCGGCCGTCAGGCCGAGCGGGCAATCGTGGTTCACAGCAAGGTGTGGCTGTGGTGGCCGGACGACGCCGGCGTGCTGCTGATGGAATGACGCGATGATCGCAGGCAACGAACTCACCAGAAGATCGTGGAGCGCGCGCCTCGCCGTGCTCGTTCCCTATCTTTGGCTCGCGGTGTTTTTCCTCGCGCCATTCGCGATCGTGCTCAAGATCAGCCTGTCGCAGACCGCGCTGGCGCAGCCGCCTTACCTGCCGGTGTTCGATCTGTCGGCGGGCTGGCAGGGGCTAAAAAGCTTCTTCGGCGGGCTTTCGCTCGACACCTATGGGCTGATCGCGTCCGATCCGATCTATCTGTTTTCCTATCTCAAGAGTTTGGAAGTTGCCGCCATCTCCACCGCGATCCTGCTGCTGATCGGCTATCCGGTCGCCTATGGCATCGCGCGCTTCCCGCGCCGCTGGCAGCCGATCTTGGTGCTGCTGGTGATCCTGCCGTTCTGGACCTCGTTCCTGATCCGCGTTTACGCCTGGATCAACATCCTTCAACACGACGGGCTGCTGAACAACGCCTTGATGGCGCTGGGCGTGATTCACGCGCCGGTCGCGTGGCTTGCGAGCGACACCGCGATTTATATCGGCATCGTCTATTCGTATTTGCCCTTCATGGTGCTGCCGATCTACGCGACGCTGGAAAAGATGGACGAGTCGCTGCTGGAAGCCGCGGCCGATCTCGGCGCGCCGCGCGGACGTGCGTTCTGGCTGGTGACGGCGCCGCTCTCGCTGCCGGGCGTGGCAGCCGGCGTCCTGCTTTGCTTCATCCCGGTCGTCGGCGAATTCGTCATTCCCGACCTGCTCGGCGGCTCCGACACGATGATGATCGGGCAGACTCTGTGGATCGAATTCTTCTCCAACAAGGACTGGCCGGTCGCTGCGGCGCTCGCGGTGACGCTGCTTTGCCTGCTGGTCGTGCCGATGATGCTGTACGAGCGTTTGCAGCAGCGCGAGCTGGAAGGCGGGCGCTGATGCGGCGCGGGGTTTCGCTATTCAATCTCATCGCGGTCGCGCTCGGCCTGGCGTTTCTGTATCTGCCGATTGCGATCCTGGTGATCTATTCGTTCAACGCCTCACGCCTCGTTACGGTGTGGGGTGGCTGGTCGCTGCAATGGTACCGCGAGCTCTTCAACGATGCTGGCATGATTGAATCTGCCTTGGTCAGCCTGCGCGTTGCAGCGTTGTCGGCGAGCGCCGCGACCGTGCTCGGCACCTTGGCCGCGATGGCGCTGGTGCGGATGGGGCGTTTTCGCGGGCGGCTCATGTTTTCCGGCATGGTTTATGCGCCGCTGGTGATGCCGGAAGTCATCACGGGCTTGTCGCTGCTGCTGATGTTTGTCGCGCTCAACGCCGACCGCGGCTTCTGGACCATCGTGGCCGCGCACACCACGCTGACCCTGTGCTTCGTCACTGTGATCGTGCAGTCGCGGCTGATCGGTTTCGACCGCAGTCTGGAGGAAGCGGCGATGGACCTCGGATGCCCGCCGTGGCGCACCTTCCTCGCCATTACGTTGCCGTTGATCGCGCCTGCGATTGCCGCCGGCTGGATGCTCGCATTCTCGCTGTCGCTCGACGATCTGGTGATTGCGAGCTTCACCACCGGCCCGGGCGCGACCACGCTGCCGATGCGCATTTATTCGGAGATCCGCCTCGGCGTGCGGCCGGAAATCAACGCCGTCTGCACCATCATGATCGCGCTGGTGGCGGCGGGCACGATTGCGGCGTCGCTGCTGGCAAAACGCAGCGCCGTGCGGCGCGAACGCGCCGCGCTTGCCGCGCAGGTTTGACGCTTATTCCTGCGCCTTCGGCGCTTGCGCCTGATCGGCGGTCGGGATTGCTGCCGCCGGTGTGCCGGTCAGCCGCTCGATGGCCGAACGCACCGCGTCGCGCGGATTGCGGCTGCGCACCGCGTTGAGCAGCGGCGCCGCGGCGTCGGAGCGCCGGATCAGGGCCTCGACGTCCGGCAACATCATCGGATCGTCCCACGAGCCCTGCACGATGAAGGGCAATTCGAACGCGGGCGACGTCTGCTTGGCGG
>JBAUHH010000058.1:0-8783 GCA_049680165.1 Pseudolabrys sp. | reverse complement strand
GCCGACATTGGCGCCGAGCACCAAAGCGAGCGCCAGCGGTGCGGGAATGGCGTGCGCTCCCGCGAATGCCATCACCAGCAGCACCATCGACAGGCTCGAATGCATCAGCCATGTCAGCATCGTGCCGATGAGAAATACCATGACCGGATCGCCGCCGAGGCCTGAGAGGAACGATTTGAAGGTCGCGGAATCGCGCAGTGGCTGCGCGGCGATGCCGAGATGGGTGAGCGACAGCAGCATCAGGCCGAGCCCGACGATGATGCGTGCGATGGCGCGCGGCCGGTCGCCGCGCGTCGCCATAAAGAGGCATACGCCGAGCGCCAGCACGCCGGTCCACAGCCAGGTCACGTCGAACGACAGCACCTGCGCGACGATGGTGGTGCCGACATTGGCGCCGAGCATCATGACCAGCGCGATCGACAGCGTAATCAGGTTGCGCGCGGTGAACGAGGCGAGCAGCAGCGCGGTCGCGGTCGAGCTTTGCAGCACGCCGGTGAGCCCGAGCCCGGCGAAGAACGCGCTGACTGGCGTGCGCACATAATGCGTGAGCGTGCGATGCAGCGCAGCGCCGAAGGCGCGCGTGATGCCCGTCTGCACCATGCGCACGCCCCACAGCAGCAGGGCGACCGCGCCGAGAAATGAGACGAAGAGTTCAGTGCCTTCCAACGCGGCCTCCAACGGCGGCATGGCGGCCGCGGTCGTCAACGCCTAACGCGCACCGAATCGCGCCGGTGCGAGCGTCATAAAAATGTCATATGCGCCTTGCGATTTCGGCTTGCAACAAATTTGTCCCCAAATTTGCCGACAATCCGCCGGTTCAAAGCGCGAGCGCGGGATGCTCGCGCTCCATGCGCGCGAGGTCGGCGGGCCGGTCGACGTCCCAGAGCGGGGAGAGTTCGATCGCAGCAAGGCGGTGCGCGACAAGACGCGCGCGGGTTTCCGCCATCACCGTTGAGGTGCCCCACGGCATCGCCGAAAACAGCGCCGGCTGCGGCATGCGCGCGCCGATCAGCACATAGCCGCCGTCCTCGGCCGGGATAACGACGACATCGGCGCCGCCGCGCAGCGCGTCGGCGGCGGTGCGCAAATGCGCGGGCTCAAGCGCGGGACAGTCGGTGCCGATCACCAGCGCCGGGCGGCCGGCAGCGGCAATGGCGCCGAGCATCCGGTCGCCGAGGTCGCCATCCGGCTGCCGCTTCAGCACGACCTGAAACCGCGCCGCCAGCTCCTGAAACGCGGCGTGGTCCAGTTCGGACGCGCACCATAGCGTCACCGGCCCGGTGTCGGCGGCGACGGCGGTCTCGACGGTGCGTTCGGTCAGCCGCTCCTGCAAGACGGCGGCGCCGTGCGCGCCGAGTTCGGGAATGAGGCGGGTCTTGGCGAGACCGGGGATCGGCGCCTTGGCGAGGACCGCGATGGCGACCGGCTCAGCGCTCATGCGGGACATAGGCTTGCGCCAGCTTGGCTGGATCGGCACCCAGGAAATAAGCAAGCCGCAGCCGCCACATCAGCAGGACCGTGCGCAGCAGGCCGTGCCGGCGCCAGCGCCGGGGCGAAGTGACGACGCGCACCCGCAGGCATAGCGGCGGGCCTTGCCGCTTGAGCGCGCGCGACAGTGCGACGTCCTCCATCAGCGCGATGGCCGGAAATCCTCCGGCCGCGGTGAAGGCTTCGCGGGTGACGAACATCGCCTGATCGCCGGTGGCGATGCCGGTCAGCCGCGAGCGCGCATTCATCAGCGCGGCGACGAGGTTGAGCGATCCGCCACCCTCGATGCGCACGTCGAAGCGGCCCCAGTTGCGGCCGGACCGCGCGAGGCCCTCCACTATCAACTGATCTGCATTGTCCGGCAGGCGCGTGTCGGCATGCAGGAATACGAAAACGTTACCTTCGGCAATCTTCGCGCCTGAATTCATTTGCACGGCGCGGCCACGCGGGGCGGAGATGACATTGTCCGCGAAGGAACACGCAAGGGCGAGCGTGCGGTCGCGGCTGCCGCCGTCGGCGACGATCACCTCGACACCGCGCGCCCGTAACGGCGCGAGTGCATGGAGCGCGACCGCGATTCCGTCGGCCTCATTCAGCACCGGGACGATGATGGAAAGCTTCATGGCGCGGCCTGCGCGATGGAATAGTCCGGCCCATCGACGATGCGCCGGTAATACGACGCGTGCGCGGGCGAACCTTCCGGCCAGCGCGCCAGAAATTTTTCAAGAAATTCTGTCCGATCATAGTCGAGCGGCACCGCGTCGATGTGAACGCCGCCGCGCTGTGTGCCGTAAAGCGTCTTGTGCGGCGACGGCGTCGTTGCGACGCGCGAGATCAAGCCGAAGCGCGTGCCGTAAAAATTCGGCATGCCGGCGGCACCGTTGTTGATGACGGTGAGCGCGCCGCCCGGCAGGATGTAGCCGCGCAACGCGGCGAGACAGGTATGCGTGGAAACAAACACGTCGATTTTCGAAGCGGCGCGCACGTCCGACAGCCAGCCCGGCGCGCGCGGACGATCGAGCGCGTCATGCGCGAAGCGCCAGCCGGCAAGCGAAGCTGCATCGCCGTGCACGATGCCGACGCGCAACGCGCCAACGTGCGCAACCAGATGCATCGGCAGTGCCGTGAGCCGCGCGCGCGTCTCGGTGCCGACACCCGCGCGCAAATCCGACTGGATTTCATTCGAGCGGCGTACCACGTCCTCGCCGACCGTGGCGGGATAGGCGCAGCCGCAACCGGCGCCGATGTCGTTCCCGCGGGCGATTTCGGTTTCGACGTTGCCGCGCAGCGCGCGATGCGGCGCCACGCCGTGCTCGATGGCCGCGAACCATTCCGGATCGGCGTCGAACCAGTGAAAATCGCCGTTGAGCACGATCGTCACGCACGAAGACTCGCGCGCCGCCAGCTTTTCGATCGCCTGCAAGGCTTGGAGATTGCCGTAGAGCCCGCCGACAACGTAGAGCGTCTCGGCGGCGAAGTCGGGCGCGCGCGCGAACACGGAAGGGGAGTAGGTGTAATCGGCCGGGCACATCCGTCCCGCGGCGGGCGCAACGGCACGCGCTGCGTTGGCGCCGCTCATTCCGCCGCCTCCTTCAGCGCGCCGCTGCAGCTTGAGCCTTGTCCGGCGGTGCAGCCATAACAATGGCCGGCGACGCGGATCGGGTTGCCCGCGATGTCGGCGTCGATGAGGTCGCGCAGATGCGTGCGCTCGCGCGCCCCGCGCGTGAACGGCAAATCGAGCATCTGGTTGAAGTCGCAGTCATAGACGTAACCGCGCCAGTCGACCGAGATCAGGTTGCGGCACATCACGCCGCCGAGATTGGCATCGAGATGCGCCTCGCGCAGCAAATCGATATAGCCGTCGAACTCGCCCTTCGTGACAAGCGTCGAGCCGAAGCGCTGGATCGGCATGTTGGCGAGCACGAACAATTTGTCGAACACGATGCCGTGGCTTTTGCCCAGCACGCGCTTGTAGTCGGCTTCGAGCGAGGCCTGCGGCGGCGGCAGCGACGGCCCTTGCGGGTTATAGACAAGATTGAGTTTGAGCCGGCCGCGCCCGTAGCCGAGCGCGTTGAGGCGCTTGAGCCCACGGATCGAGGCGTCGAACACGCCCTTGCCGCGCTGACGCTCCACATTGTCCTGCAAATAACACGGCATCGACGCGACAATTTCGACGCGCTCACCGGCAAGAAACTCGGCGGTATCTTCCTGGCCCGGCTGCTCGAGGATGGTGAGGTTGCAGCGATCCATCACGTGCGCGCCCAGCTTGCGCGCCGCGCGCACCAGCCGGCGGAAATGCGGATTGAGCTCGGGCGCGCCGCCGGTGATGTCGAGCGTGGCGATGTTCCGGCGCGCGATGAAGGCCAGCACCACGTCCACGATCTCGCCGGACATTTCCTCCGTGCGATTCGGTCCGGCATTCACATGGCAATGGAAGCAGGACTGGTTGCAGCGGTAGCCGACATTGACCTGCAAGGTCTCGAGCTTGCCGCGGCGGATGGCGGGGAAGGGAACCTTGTCGAGGAGCGGGAATGTATCGCGCATGACGGCGAACTTGCCACGGGCCGCGCGCCCGCGTCACCCCAGCCGCGCGCGTAAAAAAACAAATCGGCGTGAGTGCTCAAAATGAGCGGGCCGCCAATGCGGCGGCCCCTCCTTATCGCGCCATCTGAAATCCCGCCGCTATCAGGGATAGAAGCCTGAAGCGACGAGGCCTGGCGTACCATCCACCGTCACTTTCTTCACGTAGGCCCATTTCTGCGACGGCTCGGTTTGTCCTGGCTTGGGAAACATGTAGTCGACCCATCCAGATCCTGCGGTTTTTGCCACCGTGATCATGGCGTCATGCAGGAGCTTCCCCTTGGCGTCCTTCTGACCCGTCACGTTGGTTCCTTCACGCTTCGGAAAAGCAGGATTGAGCAAGACGTTCCCCTTCAGGTCGTAGGCGAACAAGTATGTGGTGCCGTGGAACCACTCGCTGTCCTTTTTTCTGAAATCGGCGAAGGCTGCCTTGCCATTTTTATCGATCAGGGCCGCAGCCTTGTCGACCATCGCTTCGGTTTGTTTTGCCTTCTCGGACGGCGGCGGAGCTTTCTGGGAAAATGCCGGTGAAGCAGCTGCAAGCAATAATGTAATCGAAAGGCCTGTGAGAAATGTCTTCGCACTCATGGCGACCTCCCTATGGGTGGGAAAATGTTCAGTGATGAGAGTTAGAGCCGGTCGCCCCGAGGCAGATGCTACTGCCGCCCAAGCGTCGGGGAAAGCCGGGCGCTAGCGCGCGAGCGCCGTCGCGACCGGCGGCTCGATGCCGATGCGGCCATAGCCCGGCAACTTGATGGCCGGATGCCGCACGTCGAGCCCGGCTACCAGGCCGAGCAAGTTGAGCTCGAAGCCTTCGACCCAGCCGACCTTCACGTCGGCGATACCCCACAGGTTGAGCTCCGCGCCGGTGCCGCTGTCGGTGCGGCCCGCGTAGAAGCCGGGGCGGAAATCGCGGCCGACCGCATTGGGTGGCAACGCGACGCCCAGCTCCGGTACCGCGCGCAGCACGGCGGCGGTAAACGTGTTGCTGTTCGGCCCCGGCCACACGCGATAGTCGCCGGCATTGGCGAACTGGTAGTCCTTGATCGCCTGCTCGATCTTCGGGATCAGCTCTTCCGCCGCGGCGCCGGTCACGTCCACGAGCGGCACCGGCTTGTTGCCGTACCACAGGCCATCCGCCGGCCAGCCATTGGTGCGCACCGGATTGCCCCAGCCGACCACGTCGTAACGCGTCCAGTCGCGCGCGCCCGCGCGCTTGAGCACGACCCAGCTATGCACTGCAAACACGCCCTTCCAGCTTCCGGTGGTGCCGGTGAAGACGAGCACGCGCGCCGGCTTGTAATCGGCGGCGGCCGGCAGGCTGCCGGCGCTCGACCAGTCGGCGTCGCGCCAGGAACGCGGATCGTTGCCGAAAGCGAACAACGCGGCGCGCGCCGCGATCGGAAGAATGAAAAGCGCGATGAGTGTCAGCACGATGGTCTTGCGGGTCCGGGAGCGGGCCATTCGCACCCTATGTGGGAATGCATTCCGACCGAAAAAAGGCCGTACCTTGCTTTCGCGTTGCGCCGGATGGCCCCCACCGCCATGATACCGCCTGAGGGCAGGGCAAGACGTCATGGAAATAGCCGGCGCGACTTTTCTTTATACGCTCGCCACCCTGATGATCACGTTCGCCGGCTTTGCCGCCCTCCTGCTCATCATCCGGCAGGCGGCCGGCGCGAAGCTTTCGGCGCTCGATCGGTTCCTCACCCGCACAACGGTCGGCCACTCGCTGGCGCTCACCGGGGGCGCGCTGCTGCCCATGCTGCTCGGTCTGTATGGACTGGGCGACGTCCTGGTGTGGAAAGCATCAGCGCTGATTTTCGGCCTGCCGATGCTGGCTCTGCTGCTGCCCTATCCGCGCCGGCGCGTCGCCGCGACCGGCGGCCCGCCGCCGCCGCTCGTACTCGTAGGGATGGTCGGGGCAGGTTCGTTGGTTTTGATTGCGACGATAGTCGATGTGCTCGGAAATTTCGGGCACGCCGCGGCCGCCTACGTCAGCGCCGTCACGGTCAATTTCTTCCTGCTGGCGGCGGCCTTCGTGATTGCGATCGAAGTGATCCTGCGTCAGCCGCTCGACCTGCCGGAAAAATAGCGCGTCAGTTCACCTGGTTGCCGGCGATCTTAAGCTGCGGATAACGCTCGGCGCCTTCCCTGGCGAGATCGCCGGTCACGACCTCGCGCATCTCCATGCCGACAATGGCGCCGCGCTTGGCGCCCGCTATCATGTTGCTCGCGATCACGGCGTCGCCCGCGCCGGTTGCCACAGACACGGCGATGCCGTAGCCCGCCATGCGCACCACATTGCCGGTGATCGCGACGTTGCGCAGGTATTTGCCCCAGCCGGCGCTGATGCCGGCATTGGCCGCGTTCTCGACCACGTTGCCGGTCACGGTCGTGTCGGCCTCGACTGTGATGCCGATGCCTTCCTCTTCGGGCGGCGTGCCCGGCCGCCGCGCAGCGAGATTGCGGATGATATTGCCGCGCACGGTCGCGAGCCGTCCGCCTTCGTTGAAATTGGTGACGGATACGCCGATGCCCGCGCCGTCGACGATATTGTCGGCGATCACCGCACCGGTGAATCCGAACTCCGAATAGATCGCGACCTCGTCGAGCGCGCCGCAATTATTGCCGACGATCTGGATATTGTTGGCGGCATTGCCGCGGATCGCGGAGAATGCCGCCCCGCGAATGTGATTGCCGCGCACGATCACGTTGCCGGCGCGAAACACGTTGATGGCGTTTCCGTTCTGGCCGGTGCCGCCGGCTTTCGCGCCGGTGTTCTCGATCCGGTTGTCGACGATCGAGGAGCCGTCGTCGCGCTTGTCGCTCTGCCACACGCGGATGCCGCCATTGCCGGAATCGCGGATGACGTTGGCGGCGATGATCAGGCTGCGGCCGTCGCGCGAGAACAGCGCGGTGTCGGCCGCGTTCGCGATCGTCGTGTGCGTCACCTCGCCGTCGCATTGCTCGAGCGCGATGCCGTGGCCGCCAGCGCGCAGGATCTCGCAATCGGCGATGCGCAAGGTGCGCGACGCGCTCATGTGCACGAGGCCGCGGCCGTCCGGCAGTGTCTGCCCGCCGCCATCGAGCACCAGGCCTTCGAGCGAAACGGTGTCGGCATTGCGCGCGCCGATCAGCGACGGTCCGGTGATCAGCATCAGGCGCGTCGCGCCGCGCACGCCGGCAAGATGCGCGCCCGCCGGCAGCTTGAGATCGCCGGTGCGATAGACGCCGGGCGCGAGCATCAGCGGCGTGCGGGCCTTGGCGGCCTGGTCGATGGCGCGCTGCAAGGCGCGGGTCTGGTCGTCGGGCGCGCCGGGGTGGACGCCCAAGGTGCTTGCGTCGAGACCAAACTTCGACAGCGGCGCGGCGATGGCGGGCGTCACGAGCGCGGCGGCGCTCGCTGCGGTGGCGGTGATGATATGGCGGCGGCTGAGGTTCATGGGCGGCGCATTGTGCGCAGGCCGAGGTTAACGCCGTACTGCCGCGGCGACCGCGCGCAGGAAGCCGCGTCCCGCGCGCGCGAGATCGGCCTGCCCAAGACGGTGGTGTTTCGACGCACCGAGTGGGCTGGCGCCGCGGCGCACCAGCGGCACATGAATGAATACGGCGAGGCGCGGGCCGTTCTTGCTGCCGGCGGCTTCCGCCGCGCGCCAGCACAGGTAGTTGCACAGGTAGCGGCCGGCATCGCGCGACAAGGCCGCCGGAACACGCGCTTCGCGTGCCGCCGCAAGCAGGGCGCGTGCCGGTGTCGCGAGGGCGCGGCCGCGCGCGCCCTTGCCGATCAGACGGCTCTTCGGCGCGCTGCGTTCGGCGTCGGCAGAGCGCGCGACCGCATTGCGCGCCAGCGTCTCGATGCGAAGGTGCGGTGTGCGCGCGGCGAGCCCGAACATCAGGATGGCGTCCGGTTTGTTTTTGCGGATCAGTGCGGGCAAATCGCTGTCGACCGCCGCGTAACTGGTACGGAAGATATGCGGCACGATGGTCACGTCCGCGTGCGCCGGCCGCCGCTCGCGCGCGAGCCGCATCACCAACGCCTCGGTCGGATTGAACGGCGCGCCGGGGAAGGGGCCAAAGCCGGTGAGCAAAATCATGGTCATGCCGCAGGCCTCTCGTTCGCCGTCCCCGCGAAGGCGGGGACCCATACGCCGTGTCCTTTCGATAGGCTGCGGTGTATGGGTCCCGGCTCTCGCTCGCGCTCGGCCGGGACGACAGATTCAAACACCCAGCATCTTTGCGATCTGTTCCACCGCCAATGTCGGCGCGAGCTTGCCCTTCGCGACCTCCGCTTCCGCCTGCTTCACCTTCGCCTTGACGGCGGCGTCGCTGCGCAGCCGCGCGGTCAGCCGCTCCTCCAGCATGGTCCACATCCATTTCACCTGCTGCTCGCGCCGGCGCGTGCCGAGGTCGCCCGACGCCGTCAGCTTCTGCTTGTGCGCCAGCACCTGATCCCACAATCCGGGAATGCCGTGGCCGGTCAGCGCGGAGTACGTGACGACCGGCGGCGACCAGGCCACCGACGGCGGCGTGAGAATGTTGAGCGCCGCGCGATAATCGGCCGCCGCCACCAGCGCGCGGTCGACATTGTCGCCGTCCGCCTTGTTGACGGCGATCATGTCGGCCAGTTCGACGATGCCTTTCTTCAGGCCCTGCAATTCGTCGCCGGCGCCGGGGATCATCAGCACCAGGAAAAAATCAGTCATGTCGGCGAC
>JBAUHH010000057.1:0-6082 GCA_049680165.1 Pseudolabrys sp. | reverse complement strand
CGTCGCCGGCGCGCACCGCGATGACGAGATCGTTGGCGCCCGCGCTGTCGCTGTCGGCGTTGAGTAGCCCCGCATCGCGCATCAGCTTCTTGTTGGTAGTCGAGCCGATCATCAGCGCGGCGGTTTCGACGCCGGCGAGCGACGACACGGCGCGCGAAATGCGCATCAGCGCCACCGAGTCCATGTAGAACGTGCGGCGAATCCGGTTGACGACCGTGGGCATGCTCACAACGCTCCGTTCATTTCGCCGAACTTCAGCAAAGCCTGCTCGAAACAGACCATCGGCGGGTTCACCACGCCGGCGCCGATCTGGCCGCGGCCCGGCAGCTTGTTGGCGATTGCGGTGTTGATGACCGGCAGCAGGCCCGACGACACCACCTTGCGGATGTCGATGCCGGTCGGCACGCCCATCATGGACAATGTCGGGAGTGTCCACTCCGGGTTGGGGCCGACGGTGATCTCCGTCATGCTTCTGGTGTAGTTGATCGCGTCGTTGAGCGTGCCGGCGCCGACGAAGCCGACCACAGCGGGCGCTGCCGCCATCGCAAAGCCGCCGAGCCCGACCGTCTCGGTGATGCAGGAATCGCCGATGTCGACATTGCCGTCGGCTTCGGTGAAGCCCGCGAACAAAAGCCCGCGCGCCATCTGCGCCGGGCCGGTGAACCAGGTGTCGCCGGTCGAGCTGAGGCGAATGCCGAAATCGGTGCCGTTGCGGCACATCGTGGTGACCACGGTCGAATGCTCGATGCCGTGCGCCGCCATCGCGATCGACTTCGCCATCGCCATCACGACGTTGAGGAAGAACATGTCGTTGCCGGAGATGAAGCGCAGGATGCGCGGCAGCTCCTTCGGCGCAGTATCCGCTAGATCGCCGGCGAGTTCGCGCACGATCAGGCTCGAGCACGCGGTGTTGCGCATGTGCATCTCGTCGCCCATGGAGAGGCCGCGCGCGATGATGTTCTTGAGCGGGATGCCTTTGCGGTGCCGGATCGCGGCGCCGAGTGCGGGGCCGGCGGTGCCCGCCATCCACTTGAGGCGGTCGACCACTTCCTGGTCATTGCCGCCGAAGCGCATCACGTTGCCCATGCCTTCGTTGACGGTGCAGAAGGCGCGATTTCCAAAGGCGCGATTTTCAACCACCAGCACGGCCATGTTGCGCGTGGTGATGCCGGTCATCGGCCCGACGCCGTTGTAGTGATGGTTCGGCTCGAACTTGATGTCGCCGGACGCCGCGAGCTTTTCCGCCTCAACCAGATTGTGCGCCCAGCCTTCGAACACGATGGCGCCGGTGACCGCGCCGCGCATCGGTCCGCACATGCGCTCCCAGCCGATCGGCGGCCCGGCGTGCAGGACGGTGTGGTCGGCAAGCTGCGGAATGGCCTCGCGCGCGAGCTGCACGTCGACGAGCACGGGTTCACCGCCGAGTAGCCGGCGATGTGCTTCGGCGTTGGCCGCGGTGATTTTTTCGCTCAAGCTCGGCGCGGCCATTTCAGCCCCCGAGCTTGGCGAGCAGGCTGGCAATCTTGGGATTGCTGACGGCGGGCGGCGACCAGTCGACGTGGACGACGGGGACTTTGCAGGTCGCGAGATCGCGCGCGAATTCGCGCAGGCCGATATTGACCACGCGAACCTCGGATCGCAGCAGTTTGTCCGTTTCCGTCTCGGGTTGTTGCGACATGCTCCGCCTTCCCTTAATACCGGCCACAACAACGCCGGTTGGCTCGCAAATGGGCATCGGTCGGTCACGAAAACGATAACAACAGCAATCTCATATATCAACCGGATTTTCGAAATTATTGGCAAAGTCCGGATCGCCGGATATATTGCCGGCGGGCCGTCGCAGGTTGAGTGCGCGATGCGTGCGGCGTGATCGGATTGGGAGAAGAAATCCTCATGGCCAGTGGGACGTTTGAAGCGGACGTGATTTGCGTGCCGATGAGCTCGCCGGGCGACGTGTCGCAGGTGGCGGCTTTGTTCGACAGCAAGAAAGTCGATCCCAGGCACGTCGTCGCGATCATGGAGCAGACCGAAGGCGACCCCTACGCGCGCGGCTACGCGACGCTGGCGATGGAAGTCCTGCTGTCGGAGCGCCTCGGCATTTCGCGCAAAGACGTGTTCGACACGATCCCGATGATGATGATCGGCGGCGTCGGCGGCATCATGTCGCCGCACATCTATCTCTTCATCAGGAAGCCAGGCGGCGCGCCCGGCAAGGGCAAGCGCCTCGCGCTTGGCGTCGCCAGTTCGCGCGAGCTCAAGCCGGAAGAATACGGCACCATGATCCAGGTCGATCTGGTAGCGGACGCCGTGCGTCAGGCCATGAAGGACGCCGGTATCACCGATTCATCGCAGATCGAATGCGTCGAGATCAAATGCCCGGCGATGACGCCGGCGCGCATTGCCGATGCCGAAAAGCGCGGCCAGAAAGTGGTCGCCGGCAATCCGGCGGTCGCGTCATCGCTGGCGAAGGGCGCCTGCGCGCTCGGCGTCGCGGTGGCGACCGGCGAGGTGGAGCGCGGCAAGCTCAAGGACGGCATGATCAACGTCGAGAAGTCGTATTACTCCTCGGTCGCTTCGACCTCGGCGGGCGGCGAGCAGGTCGCCTGCCGCGTGCTGGTGATCGGCAACGTCGACGGTGCGCCGGGCAGGCTCATCGCGGCGCACGGCGTCATGCAAGATCAGCTCGACATTGCGGGCGCGCGCAAGGCCTTCGCGCAGGCCGGCCTCGACATGAAGGACGGCGCCGTTACCGACGGCGACCGCAAGCGGATCGCCGGCGTGCTTGTAAACGCAGGCGCGGATTACGTGACCAACGTGCGCGGCCGCCGTCACGTTTTACATTCCGACTTCCTCGCGCCATTCTCCGGCATCCAGGCCA
The DNA here is from genome assembly GCA_049680165.1 of Pseudolabrys sp. Classification (GTDB taxonomy): domain Bacteria; phylum Pseudomonadota; class Alphaproteobacteria; order Rhizobiales; family Xanthobacteraceae; genus Pseudolabrys. Next base: position 3,204 of record JBAUHH010000057.1, on the reverse strand, counting down.
AGGCCGTCGCGCACGCGATCGTCGCGACCATCGTCGGCGACACCATGTTCCTGGCGTCCGCCGGCGCGGAGCATCAGGGCCCACCCGGCGCCAATCTCATCTGCGTCATCGCGGAAGCGAAATAGTTTTTGAGGACAGCATCATGGACGTCGAGAAACACCTTCGCCTGACACACGCCGGCGCGATGAAGCTCATCGAGGCCGGCGTCAAGAAGGCGGTCGAGATGAAGAAGCCGCAGTGCATCGCGGTGGTCGACGAGGGTGGCAACCTGCTCGCCTTCACGCGCATGGACGGCGCCAAAGTCCTCAGCATTCCGTCATCGATCCGCAAGGCGCAGACGGCCGCTTCCGGGCGCGGGCCGACCGGCGGCATCCAGGGCGACCTCGAATTCCGCCTGGCGCACGCGACCTCGGGCAAGTTCGTCAATCTCAAGGGCGGCCTGCCGGTCATCGTCGATGGCTTCACCATCGGCGGCATCGGCGTCGGCTCGCAGACCGGCGAGGAGGATCTCGAGGTCGCGCAGGCGGCGCTGCACGCGCTCGCGGGCGCCAAAACCTTCGACTAAAAAGACCTTCGACTGAGCTTGCGCGGTTGACCGCGTTCCGCCGCCGGTTATTGATGGCGGCCCGCGCGAGATATTCCCATGATGAAGATGGCGGTGTTCTGCGGCTCGAACTTCGGCGTGTCCGAAGTCTATCGCGAAGCCGCGGTCGCGCTCGGCCGCGCGCTGGCGGATGAAAAAATCCAGCTCGTGTTCGGCGGCACCAGCAAGGGGCTGATGAAGATCATCGCCGACACCGTGCTGGAAAACGGCGGCTCGGTGCACGGCATCATCACGCAAGGGCTGGTCGACAAGGGCCAGCAATATCCGAACCTGACCGTGCCCGAGATCGTGGCGACGCGCTCGCTGCGCAAGTTGCGCATGGCGGAAGTGTCGGACGGGTTCCTCGCCATGCCCGGCGGCATCGGCACGGTGGAGGAGCTGTTCGAGATGTGGGTCGACGCCCAGTTCGAAGGCCACAAGAAGCCGCTCGGCCTCTACAACGTCAACGGCTTCTACGACGACCTGCTGCGGTTCATTGAAAAGATGATCGGGCAGGGGTTCCTGCCGCCGAAGCAGAAGGACATGCTGATCGTCGAGTCGGATCCGCGCGCCTTGCTCGCGCGCTGCCGCACCTTCACGCCGGTGACGGTCCCGAAGTGGATGTGACGATCAGGCGCGCGCGGGCGAACGCGCCGCGCGCTTGCTTGCGCGTTTCGCCGTCCGGTTCAAGGCCGCGTGCGTCGCGTCCCCGCGCTGCCTGGGTTTTGCGACCGCGTGCCAGTTCTCGATGATCAGCCGCGTCGCATGCGCGATGTGATCTTTCATCAGCCGGTCGGCGAGATCGCCGTCGCGCTTGAGCGCGGCATCGACGATGCGCTGGTGCTCGAGCGAAACCGGTTTGCCTGACAGGCTGCTCTCGACCGAGAGGCGGCGGTAGCGGTCGAACTGGTCGGTGAGCAGCGCCACCATGTGCAACAGCCAGCGCGAGCCGCACGCCTGCAAAAGCGCAAGATGAAATTCGCGATGCCGCGCTTCCCACAGCTCTTCGTCCACCGGTTCGGTCGCGTTGCGCTCGACCAGCAAATTGAGCCGGTAATGGGCCGCGACCACGTCGGCCTGCCACTGATCGTCGCCGTGCTCGATCGATTGCCGGAACGCCAGGCATTCGACATTGGTGCGAACGTAGGAGATGTCCTGAATGTCCTCGATCGACGCCGGCGCCACGCGGAAGCCGCGTTGCCCCTCGGCGGTGACCAGCCCGCTGACTACCAGCCGCGACAGCGCTTCGCGCAGCGGGCTCAGGCCGACGCCGTATGCTTTCTTGAGCGGCTCGAACCGCAAGCGCGCGCCGGGCAACAGCTTGGAGCTCAGGATGTCGGCACGGATGCGCGAAAACGCGGCAGCCGCGAGCGTGCGTCCCATTTCGGTTTCGTTCATCGCAATTCATCCCGGACTGAAGTTGTCGTCGTTGCCGATAGTGCAGGCATGCTGATTATAAAATCGCCAGTTATTAGGACTAATCTCCGTAAGTGCTACATTCTACACTATCTCAGATAATTTCCAGAGCTTCGAAATTTTGTTGACGTCTTTCCCGGCCTTTGATCCAATCGCCGGTGGGGCAACACGGCCTGTTCGGCGCGTGCCGGCGGGGCTGTTGGCCGTTGTGAGTGTGGAGGCGAAGTCTCCGTGAAGCTTGGTCCGACGCCGCAGAACACCTGGGACGTTACGCCGGCCGAAGTCAGCCTGATCCGCCCGGTATTGCTGCCGCGCCCCGCTTCGATCCCCGCAAAACCGCAGAATGTCGTCCTGGATGTCGCGCGCAGCGGCCTGGTCGTCGTCGACATGCAGAACGATTTCTGCACCAAAGGCGGCTGGTTCGCGGAGAAGGGCGCCGACGTCAGCGCGCCGCACCGCATCGTGCCGGCATTGCAAAAACTGCTTCCGGCGTTCCGCGCCGCTTCCGCGCCGGTGTTCTGGGTCAATTGGGGAAACCGTCCCGACAATGCCGACCTGCCGCCGTCGGTCCTGCATGCGGGCAAGCCGCACGGGACCGGTCCCGGCTATGGCGACATGCTGCCCTCCGGTTCCGGCCCGGTGCTGGTGCGCGGCTCGCCGGGCGCGGCGCTCATCGACGACCTGAAAACCGATCCGGGCGACATTTTCATTCACAAGACCCGTTTCGACGGTTTCATCGACAACGAGTTCGACAGCGTCCTGCGCAACCGCAACATCTCGACGCTGCTGTTCGCCGGCATCAACACCGACCGCTGCGTCTTTGCGACACTGATGCACGCGAGCTTTCTCGGCTACGATTGCATCCTGATCGAGGACGCCTGCGCCACGCCGTCGCCGGAATACTGCACCGACGCTGTCACGTTTCTCGTCCGCCTGCTCTACGGTTTCACCGTGATGACGCGCGACGTCATCAAGGCGCTGAAAGAATCTAACGACGCACCGAACTGAAAAGTCATAAACTGGCAGAAAACCGACGCCGGCGTCATCGCCGGCATGCCAATCCAGGGGAGAGCTAAAATGTCGATCAGGAATTTCGTGCGCATCGCGCTGCTCTGTGCCGCCGCGGTGTCTTACGCGACCGCCAGCTACGCCGCCGATCCGGTAAAGATCCGCTTCATCCTCAATTGGAAATATCAGGGCCCGCA
>JBAUHH010000056.1:0-16886 GCA_049680165.1 Pseudolabrys sp. | reverse complement strand
GCCACCAGCCACGTGCCCTGCCCATAAGACGCCACGAGATAGACCGCGTGCGCCACAATCAGCGCGAAGCAAATGAGTTCTACCGGCCGCGCCAGCGCGGGCACGCGGGCGGCGGGAAGCGGGTAGGTGGTCACAGCGGGCGCCATTGGCTTGGGCAAGCTAGGCGCGACGGCCTTGAAGAATCTTTAAAAGTCCCGGCAAGGCGCGGTTTTACGCAGTGCAGAAGGTTTATATTGCAGCGCAGCAATATATGCGGCAGACTGTTTCAAACACTCGCGCCAGGAGAGTGACTATGCCGGCCGCCGCGAAGGTGAAGAGCGTTCCTCCGCTCAAGGATCTCTACGCTATCGGCGAGATCCCGCCGCTCGGGCACGTGCCGGAAAAGATGCACGCCTGGGCGATTCGCAAGGAACGTCACGGCCCGCCGGACAAGTCATTCCAGCTCGAAGTCGTGCCGACCTGGACGATCGCGGACGACGAAGTCCTCGTCATGGTGATGGCCGGGGGCGTGAACTACAACGGCGTCTGGGCCGGTCTCGGCATCCCGATCTCGCCCCTCGATGGGCACAAGCATCCGTTTCACATCGCCGGCTCCGATGCGTCCGGCGTGGTGTGGGCGGTCGGCGAAAAAGTCCGGCGCTGGAAGGTCGGCGACGAAGTGATCGTCCACTGCAATCAGGATGACGGCGATGACGAGGACTGCAATGGCGGGGATCCGCTGCTCTCGCCGTCGCAGCGCATCTGGGGCTACGAGACGCCGGACGGCTCGTTCGCGCAGTTCTGCCGCGTGCAGTCGCGGCAGTTGATGGAAAAGCCGAAGCACCTCACCTGGGAAGAGTCGGCCTGCTACACCCTCACGCTGGCGACCGCGTATCGCATGCTGTTCGGCCACTCGCCGCACACGCTCAAGCCCGGCGACAACGTGCTGGTCTGGGGTGCATCCGGTGGTCTCGGTGTCTTCGGTGTGCAGCTCGTCGCCGCCTCCGGCGCCAACGCCATCGGCATCGTGTCCGATGAATCGAAAGTCGAGTACGTGCTCAATCTCGGCGCCAAGGGCGTGATCAACCGCAAGAACTTCAAGTGCTGGGGCCAGATGCCGGCGGTAAACTCGCCTGAGTTCAGCGAATGGACGAAGGAAGCGCGCCGCTTCGGCAAGGCGATCTGGGACATCACCGGAAAGCGTGACGTCGATATTGTGTTCGAGCATCCCGGCGAGCAGACGTTCCCGGTGTCGTGTCTGGTCGTGAAGCGCGGCGGCATGGTCGTGTTCTGCGCCGGCACTACCGGATTCAATCTCACCTTTGACGCGCGCTATGTCTGGATGCGGCAGAAGCGCATCCAGGGCTCGCACTTCGCGCATTTGAAGCAAGCAAGCGCCGCCAATCGTTTCGTGCTCGAGCAGCGCATCGATCCGTGCATGAGCGAGGTGTTCGAATGGGACAAGATTCCGCTCGCGCACATGAAGATGTGGAAGAACCAGCATCCGCCCGGCAACATGGCGGTGATGGTGAACGCGCCGCGTACGGGCCTGCGCAGCTATGAAGACGTGGTGGACGCGGCTGGCGGCTGACGCGCGGCGCGCGCTTTCATGATCACGGAATTGAGTTCGCCGCCGTAAATGAAAATCGACGCGCAGATATAAAGAAACACCAGCGCGATCATCACCGACGCGAGCCCCGCGTACATCGTGACATAGCCGTAGGCGAATTCGGCCAGATAGCGGCCGAACACGGCGCCGCTCAAAAGCCACAGCAGCAGCGTGACGAAAATACCGGGCGCGATCTCGGTCAGGCGCCGGCGGCCTTTCGGCAGCCACTGGTGGACGATAAAGAGCGCGATCACCAGCACAACAGCCGCGACGGCGTAGCGCGCGAATGTCACCATCTGGCTGAACGGCTCGAGCGTCGGGACGTAGCGGATCAGTCTCGCCCAGATCAGCGGCGCCAGCACGACCAGGAAAGCGAACGCCAGCATCGCTATCGCGCCCAGCAGAACGTAGACGATCGACTCCAGCCGCAACAGCCACCACGAGCGCGGATCGATTACGCTGTAGGCACGGTTTAATCCGATGCGCAGGCTTTCGACGCCGCTCGATGCAAAATAAATCGCGAATACCAAGCCGAATGTCAGTGCGCTGCCTTGCAAGCTTGTAAGTACGCCCTGGATGTCGAGCGAAAGCGGCTCGGCGACCTGCGCGGGCCAGGCTTCGAGCAGGATCTTCGCCGCTTCGTCGGCAAGTTGTTTCGAGCCAAAGAAAAAACCGGCGAGCGCCGTGACGACGATCAGAAACGGAAACAATGCCATCAGCGAGGAAAGCGCGATGTAACTGGCGATGGCCCAGCCGTCGTCGGCCAGAAACGCCCGGACAGCATCGAGTGCAATTCGTGACGACTGGCGAAGTAACCGCAAGAGCCTGCCTCTGCGAGAACGCCGTATTGAGATTGGCCGAGCCACCGCCGTTTGCAAGAGGCGGCGGCGATTCTTGCCCGTGGGGCAGCAGAAAACGGTGTGGAAAGGCTAGGCGGCCTGGACGTCGTTGAGGAATTGCCGGACTTCGGCTTCGAGGCTTTCCGCCTCGACAGCCACCGCGTCGGCGAGGTCCTTGACGTCGGTCGACGTCGAGCGGGCTTCGGCGCTGACGCCAGCCACGCGGCTCATGGCCTCGGCGCCGTCGCGGGCTTCCCCGGATGCGCGATTGACGCCCTCGGCGATGGACGAGACCGCGGTGCTTTGCTGGTCGACGGTGGCCGCCACCGTGGACGCGATCGCCGCCATTTCCTGGATGATGACGTTGACCTGCTCGATCGCCTGCGCGGAATCGGCCGCGGCCGACTGGATCGCGCCGATCTGCTCGGCGATCTCTTCTGTGGCTTTTGCGGTCTGGCCGGCAAGCGATTTTACTTCGGAGGCGACGACCGCAAAGCCCCGGCCGGCTTCTCCGGCACGCGCCGCTTCGATCGTTGCGTTGAGCGCGAGCAGGTTTGTCTGCCCGGCGATCGCCTGGATGAGGCCCACGACTTCGCCGATGCGGGTCGCGGCATTGGCAAGCTCCGACATGGTGCCGACCGTGCGCTGCGCTTCCGAAACCGCGCGGGTGGCGACTTCGGTGGATTTGGCGGCTTGTGCGGAGATTTCGCCGATGGACGCGGCGAGCTCTTCGACCGAACCGGCGGCGGTTGTGACGTTGTCGGCGGCGGCGGTAACGCGCTGCTCGGCGGTGTGCGATTCCAACGAGACCGTGTCGGCGGCTTTGTTGAGGTTGCTCGAGCTCTGTTCGAGTTTCATCGACGCATCGCGCAAGCGGTTGAGCGCACCTTCGACGGAGTGCTTGAACTGGCCGATGGTCAGCGAAATCTCGTTGCTGCGCAGCTCTTGCGAATGGCTAGCCTCGGTCTGGATTGCCGTGAGCTTTTCGCGCTCGACCATGTTGTCGCGGAAGACGATGACCGTGCGAGCCATCGCGCCGATTTCGTCGCGGGCATGCGTCGCCGGGATGCGCGCCGTCGTGTCGCCATCGGCGAGCCTTTTCATCACATCGGCAAGGCCATCGAGCGGCCGCGTGATGCTGCGCCCGATCAGCCAACTGAAACCTAGACCGAGCGCCACCAAGGCAATGCCGACGGCGATAATGCCGGTGCGGGTGCGCCGCTGCGAATTACTAAGCTCGGCCGAGGCCGCTTCCGCGGTCCGTCTTGCGGACTCGATGATGTCGTTCGCACGCGGCAGCATTTGCTGGCTGTCGATGTCGATGATGGCGCGCAGCGGATATACGCGGTCGTAGGCGTCGATCCATTTCGCGAAAGTGTCGGCGTAGGTCTTCACTTCCTGTGCGAGCCGGTCCTTCATCTCAGGCGTGCCGTCTATGTTCTCGTAAATCTCGTCGAATTTCTTGTAGCCCTGGAGAAATTGCTGTCGCGTCAATTCAGCCGGAAAGAGCCGATACTCGGCCTCTTGATGCCGCATATAGAGCAGCGACATCATCAGCTTTCGCGCATCACCTTCGGCAAGCCACGACATGTTCTCGTTGATGATGCGCTCGACGGCATTTCCGGCGACGCGCAAATCGCGGCGCAATCCGTCATCTTCGTCAAAGCCGAGAATTCTTTGCGCACGGAGGAGTTCTTCGAAATTCTGCTTTAGATCGGTCACTTCCTTGCGCAGAGCAGTAATGTTGTCGCGGTGCCTTGTACCGATCGTATTTTCGATCGTGTCGAGGCTCTGCAACGAAAGTTTTTGTGCCTGATTGAACGCGACAACCTGGCTGACGCTCGGCGAGGCGGCAAAATCCTTGACCGCAATCCGCATCGAGCCGACGGTGTTCTTGAAATCGCGGCTTGCGGCGGCGAGCGTGGCGGAACGGTTCACGGTCTGGAACGCGCCGCCGACTTCGCCCTCGCTCGACATGTAGGTGAGGCCGTTGGCGAGAAATCCGACGACCGGAACCAATGCCAGCACGACGATGCGGGCGCGCACCGAAAGCGAGGAGACGAGACGTGTGAATGGCAGCAGTAATTTACCGAAGCGCATGGGATCGGTTTGCATTTCGAGAAGGGAGAAGATCAAACGCAGCCCGCATGAGGCATGGAAGCGCGAAATGGTTAATATTGATGCAATTTTCTTAATCTACAGGCCGCGAGCGTATTAACGGGCTGGCCGGATTCCCTTTTGTTTTCAACGGGACTTTGCTTTTGTGCACTGCAATGCATAGTGTCCCCTTCCGCGTTATCAGCTACCGCGGTCCGACCAAGGGTTCCAATGCCGACCGCCCCATCCCGACGCCCTGCCGCCGATGATCTGACCGAGCTTTCGCGCTCGGCGGTTACCGCGCTGGACGCGCTGCTCGATGACGCCATGCGCAAGGTGCGCGAGCGGGTGGTGGTGGAAGGCCACACCGTGAACGGCCTGCTGGATCGCGAGCAGCGGGCGACGCACGGGCTCGCCTGGTTCGCTACCTACGTCGAGGCGGTGCGTCAGCTCGCCGCCTATGCCGAACGCATGGCCAAGAGTGGCCTGTTCGGAGAAATCGAAGAGCATCTCGTCCGCATCGGGCTGGGCGAATATCTCGCGCAGATCGTCGGGGGCATTCCGATGAGTCAAAACGAGATGGTGCGGCCGGCCGATCTCGGCCTGAGCATGGCCGAGGTGGCGGCGCGGGTTAATCCCGCGGTCGAAAAGCTGATAGCAAGCGGCAACACCGCGGAACGGCGGGCGGAATTGATCGAGCTGATGCGCCACAATCACGGCGCTACGGTCGGCGGCTGCGGACTCGACGATACGCTCGAGTCGATCCGCGAAGAGATGCGCAAGTTCTCCGACACCGAGGTGATCGGGCACGCGCACGGTTGGCACCGCACCAACAGTTACATTCCGCTGCGCGTCATCGGTCAAATGTCCGAGCTCGGCGTGTTCGGCCTCACCATTCCGGAGCGGCACGGCGGCATGGGGCTTGGCAAGGAATCGATGTGCGTCGTGTCGGAGGAGCTTTCGCGCGGCTATATCGGCGTTGGTTCGCTGGGCACGCGTTCGGAGATTGCGGCTGAACTTATTCTCGGCAGCGGCACCGAGGAGCAGAAAGAAAAATGGCTGCCGAAGATCGCGTCCGGTGAAGTGCTGCCGACCGCGGTGTTCACCGAACCCAACATCGGATCCGATCTCGCCTCGATCAAGACCCGCGCGGTGCGCGAAGGTGCCGTCTACAAGGTTTACGGCAACAAGACCTGGATCACGCATCCGGTGCGCGCCGACCTGATGACGCTGTTGGTGCGCACCAATCCGAAGGAAAGCCGCCACCGCGGCCTCTCGATGCTGCTGGCCGAAAAGCCTCGCGGCAGCGACGAAAACCCGTTCCCGGCATCCGGCATGACGGGCACGGAAATCGAGGTGCTCGGCTATCGCGGCATGAAGGAGTACGAGATCGCGTTCGATGGATTTACCGTGAAGGCGGAAAATCTGCTCGGCGGCGTCGAGGGCCTCGGTTTCAAGCAGTTGATGCAGACATTCGAGTCCGCGCGCATCCAGACGGCGGCGCGTTCGATCGGCGTGGCGCAGGCGGCGATGGAGCAGGCGCTCTCTTACGCGCAGAGCCGCACGCAATTCGGCAGCGCGATTCTCGCGTTTCCGCGCGTATCCGACAAGATCGCGATGATGGCGGCGGAAATCATGATCGCGCGCCAGCTCACGTATTATGCCGCGCGCGAGAAAGATTCCGGCCGGCGCTGCGATCTGGAAGCTGGCATGGCCAAGCTGCTCGCCGCGCGTGTCGCCTGGGCCGCCGCCGACAATGCCGTGCAAATTCACGGCGGCAACGGCTTCGCGCTGGAGTTTCCGGTGTCGCGCCTGCTGTGCGACGCACGCATCCTTAATATTTTCGAAGGCGCCGCCGAAATCCAGGCTCAGGTCATTGCCCGCCGCTTGCTGGACGGCAGCAACTAAACCCACCGCTTGCGCGTTTGACGGGTATGCCGCGGCAGCATCTTGCCGCGGGCGTGCTGCCAACCGGAGGGTAATAATGACCGAAATGTTAATTCGTCATGGGGAGTGGGTGGTGATATGCGACGGCGCCAAGGCGCTGGTGTTGGAGAACGCAGGCGACACGAAAGCGCCCAATCTCAAGACGCGCGAGGTCTACGCGCAGAAGGTCCAGCCGACGCACGAACTCGGCACAGACGCGCCCGGCCGCTCGATGAATTCGAACGGCAAGGGCCGCAGCGCGGTTGAGCAAACTGACTGGCACGAGCAGGCGGAACGTGAATTTCTCGGCCATCTTGCCAAGCGGCTCGACGCTGCGGTTTCGGCCGGACAGGTCAAGTCGATCATCGTGGCCGCCCCACCGCGCGCTCTCGGCATGATCCGCGCCGCCTATACGCCGTTGTTGCGCGGCGCGGTGCGCGCCGAGGTGGACAAGGACTACGTCAAATTGCCGGTCAACGAGATCGAGAAGCATCTTGCGGGCTGACCGCCCGCGGCGGCAGCCTTTTCCAGCCGCCTCGAATATGACTGGCTCGCCGCAATTGCGATGGTATGTTCGCCGCGATTCTCGATGAGGCCGGCGGATGAACCGCACTTTAGCTCGGCGTTTGCGCGGCGGATGTTTCGCGGCGGCCGCGTTGCTGGCTTTGGCGGCGCTGGCGGGCCCGGGCGCCGCTCAACAGACCAAGCCCGCCGAGCCTCCTGTACAGAGTGCAAAGCCGCCGCCGCTGCCGCGCGAAGGCCCGGCCGCCGATGTGTCGTCGACCGATCCGCTAGCGGTGCCGAGCTTCTGGGATCCGCGCCGGCGTCCGGAGCGGCCGGACCTTTCGCGCATCACCATCATCCGCTTTCTCACCGAAACCGATTATCCGCCGTTCAACTATGCCGGGCCCGATGGCGCGCCGGCGGGCTTCAACGTCGACCTCGCGCGCTTGATCTGCGAGGAGATCAAGGTCTCCTGTACTGTGCAGATGCGGCGCTTCGACACGCTGCTCGATTCGCTGGCGAGCAATAACGGCGATGCGGTGATCGCATCGATTGCCGAAACGCCCGAGATGCGCAAGCGCGTGGATTTCAGCGATCCGTATTACCGCACGCCGGCGCGTTTCGTGTCGCGCCGCGACGTTCAGATCACCGACGTGCGGCCGGAAGCGCTGGAAGGAAAAAAGATCGGCGTTGTCGCCGGTACCGCCCACGAGGCCTACCTCAGGACGCTGTTCACCGAAGCCGAGATGCATCCTTATCCGAACGTCGATACGGCGCGCGCGGCCTTGCGCCGGGGCGAGGTCGACCTGCTGTTCGGCGACGGGGTTGCGCTCGCGTTCTGGCTCAACGGCACGGATTCGGGCGGCTGTTGTGTTTTCCGCGGTGGGCCGTTTCTGGAGAGCCGTTTTTTTGGCGAGGGCGTCGGCATCGCGGTGCGGCGCGGCAACGACACGTTGCGCCAGGCGTTCAACTGGGCGCTGTTCCGGCTGTGGGAACGTGGACGCTTTACCGATCTGTGGCTGCGTTATTTCCCGATCAGCCCGTTCTGAGGGCGATGACTGCCGCTGCCTACCTGACGCCGAAAGCCGTGCGCTGGCTTGCCGGCATTATCGCGACAATCTCGTGGTTCGCGCTGGCGTCGCAGCTCGATCTGCTGCTGACGAAAGCCGCGGAGATGCGGATTTCGACGGGCGCGGCGCTGATGGGCTATTTCTCGTTTCTGTCGATCGAGACCAATCTGCTCTGCGCGATCGTGACCAGCCTTGCGGCCGTGCGTCCGACGTTTCCGTTTGCGGGAAACCGAATCTGGTCGGCGCTTGCGGTCTATCTCGTGACCGGCGGCATCATCTTTGCGGTTACGCTGCGCCACGTCTGGGCGCACAACGATCTGCAGGTGCTGGCCAACGTGCTGCTGCATTACGTGACGCCGATTCTCTATGCGGCGTTCTGGCTGATGGCGGCGCCCAAGGACCACCTGCGCTGGCGCGACCCGGCAATCTGGCTCATCTATCCGTTCATCTATCTTGTCGTCGTGCTGCTGTTCGGCTTGAAGACCGGCTTCTATCCTTATCCGCTCATCAACCTCAAAATATTGAGTGCCGCGAAGCTGGCGGCCAATCTCGCGGCCCTGGCGGCTTCGTTTTTGGCTGTGGGAATGCTGATCGTGGCAATCGGACGGCTTCGATTTGACCGGCGAAACCGCGCTGCATAGTGTCCGCCCGCAATGCCGAACATCGCGACGATAACCGCCGATCTGCGCCAAATCGCCGAGCAATCGAACGCGTGGCCGTTCGAGGAGGCGCGCAAGATCGTCGCGCGGCTGAAAAAGCGCCCGAAGGACGAGGTGATCTTCGAGACCGGTTACGGACCGTCCGGCCTGCCGCACATCGGCACTTTCGGCGAAGTCGCGCGCACCACGATGGTGCGCCATGCCTTTCGCGTGCTCACCGACGACAAGATCAAGACGCGGCTGATCGCCTTCTCCGACGACATGGACGGCCTGCGCAAGGTGCCGGACAACGTGCCGAACCGCGAGATGCTGGAAGCCCATCTCGGCCAGCGGCTGACCACGGTGCCCGATCCGTTCGGCACGCATCCGAGCTTCGGCGAGCACAACAACGCGCGGCTGCGCGCGTTCCTCGATCACTTCGGCTTCGAGTACGAATTCATGTCCTCGACGCAATGCTACATGTCGGGCCGCTTCGACGGCGCGCTGCTGAACGTATTGCAGCACTTCGATCAGGTGATGGCGGTGATGCTGCCGTCGTTGCGCGAGGAGCGCGCGCAGACCTATTCGCCGTTTTTGCCGGTCGATCCGAAAACCGACATCGTGCTGCAAGTGCCGGTAACCGCGCACGACGCCAAGGCCGGCACCATCACCTACGAGGATCCGGACACGAAGCAGCCGGTGACGACGCCGGTCACCGGCGGGCGCTGCAAGCTGCAATGGAAGCCGGACTGGGCGATGCGTTGGGTCGCGCTCGGCATCGACTACGAAATGGCCGGCAAGGACCTGATCGATTCGGTCAAGCTGTCAGGCGAGATCTGCCGCGTGCTCGGCGCGTTGCCGCCGGAAGGATTCAATTATGAGCTCTTTCTCGACGAGAAGGGCCAGAAGATCTCAAAGTCGAAGGGCAACGGCCTCACCATCGACGAATGGCTGCGTTACGCGAGCCCGGAGAGTCTGTCGCTGTTCATGTACCGCGAGCCGAAGGCGGCGAAGCGGCTCTACTTCGACGTCATCCCGCGCATGGTCGACGAGTATCAGCAGTTCCTCGACGCCTATCCGCGCCAGGACTTGAAGCAGCAATTGTCGAATCCGGTCTGGCACATTCATTCCGGCCATCCGCCGAAGATCGAAATGCCGATCTCGTTCTCGATGTTGCTCACGCTCGTCTCGTCGTCGAACGCGGAGAACGCCGCGACGCTGTGGGGCTTCATCGGGCGCTATCGTCCGGGTGTCACGCCGCAGACGCATCCCAAGCTCAACGCGCAGGTCGAATACGCCATCCACTATTTCCGCGACTTCGTCCTGCCAGAGAAGAAATTCCGCCAGCCAAACGAATCCGAGCGCGCTGCGCTAGGAGATCTGCGCGACGCGCTTGCGCAATTGCCGGCAGCCGCGAGTGCGGAAGACATACAGAACGTCGTCTATGAAGTCGGCCGGCGCGAGCCGTTCCTCGACGAAAAGAAGAAAGCGAAAGACGGCAAGCCGGGCGTGTCGCTCGACTGGTTCAACATGCTCTATCAGGTGCTGCTCGGCCAGGAAAAAGGCCCGCGCTTCGGCTCGTTCGTCGCCGTTTACGGCGTGCAGAACACCGCCGAGATGATCGACGGCGCGCTGGCGCGCAGCGCCTAGTTGCCGCTCGTCCCCGCGGAAGCGGGGACCCATTGCTTCGGCCGCAAGGGATGCTTTCTGGATTCCCGCTTTCGCGGGAATGAGCGGAAGGAGAGCGCAGCGATTAGCTGAACGTCTCCACCTTGCCGTCGATGTCGATCAGGCTGAGCTCGACCTGCATCTTCGGATGGCGCTTGCCGACGTCTTTGCGGAATTCCATCAACGCGGCTTTGTGGACCGCCGTCTCGAGCTCGCGGGTGGCGACCTTGGCTTCGCCATAGGCAATCTTGGCCGCACCGCAATCGCGGTGATCGAGTGCGATCACCTTCGGGATGTTGTGCAACTGGACCGAGGCGGCGAGATTGTCCCAGAACGTCTTGCGCCAGGCCTTGAACGGGGGCGCCACCACGCCGATCGCCGCGCCGGCAAAGGTGAACTGGCTGTATTTGCCGACCATGTTGCGGCTTTCCATGTATTTGATCGTCGGTTCCGGAAAGCGCGGATCGATGCAAGTGAGCAGCATCGCCTCATAATTCCCGCTCGCACCGAATGCGAGCGACGGAAGCGCGGCCGCCGCAAGCCCAACCGCAGTAAGATGCAGAAAGCGACGGCGGTCGAAACGCGCGCGCAGTAGGTCGCCGCAACATGCACATGTGGTCGGATTGACGATCGTGTTCTCAGTCATGGTTGCACCCGTTATTGACTGGCCCAGACGATACGAGCGACCCATAGCACATCCGCCATCGACAGCGTACGGTCGCGGTGCTCGGCATTTAGCGATTTTAATTCGATACTTTTAGTGGTCTTGCGGCGCAGCTCCTTGACCATCACTTCGCCGTCCCTGGTCTTGACCACCACGCGGTCGCCGCGCCGGATCGGCGCCGCCGGCGAAACGACGATGACGTCGCCGTCGCGATAGGCGGGCTTCATCGAGTCGCCGGAAATTTCTAGCGCATAGGCATGTTCGTCATTCACCGACGGGAAGGCGATTTCCTCCCAGCCCTTGCCGACCGGGAAGCCGCCGTCGTCGAAATAGCCGCCGGAGCCGGCCTGCGCGAAACCGATCAGCGGCACCGTCTGTGCAACGTGCTTGGTGTTGCCGATCAGCGTAACGAATGTGTCGACGCTCAGCCCGGTGGCTGCAAGCGACTTGGCGACCGACTCGGTGGAAGGCCAGCGCGCCCGTCCATCCGGGGTGATGCGCTTCGACTTGTTGAAAGTGGTCGGGTCGAGCCCGGCTTTCTTGGCGAGGCCCGACGGCGACAGCCCGGCGCGAGCGGCCAGCCGGTCGATGGCGGTCCAAATCTGGTTATGCGTGAGCATTTAAAGCACCCGAAGCGGCAATCAGGGCAATATGACTATTGTCCAAGTAATAGGAATTATAACCTTGAGTCGATGCTGTCTAGCAACAGTTTCTTGCGCCGGCGGGCTTGGACAACCGGCGGGTCCCCCTTAGGTTCGCCCAAACAGCCCCGGAGCACCCGCCTGTGATCGGTCTTTTCGACCGCCTGTCGCGTCCCCTGCTGCGCACACTCGACCCGGAGGACGCGCACGGGCTCGCCATCAAGGCGCTGCGTTTCGTGCCGACGGTGCGGTCCGCGCCGGATGACCCGCGGCTGGCGGTGCGCGCTTTCGGCTTGAATTTTCCCAATCCAGTCGGCATCGCCGCCGGCTTCGACAAGAATGCGCAGGCGGCGGACGCCTTGTTGCGGCTCGGCTTCGGTTTCGTCGAGGTCGGCACCATCACGCCGCGCCCGCAGGCCGGCAATCCGCGGCCGCGTGTGTTTCGGCTCGAGGCTGACAGTGGCGTGATCAACCGGATGGGCTTCAACAGCGAAGGCGAGGCTGCCGCGCTGGCGCGGCTGGCGGCGCGCGCGGGGGCGGGCGGCATCGTCGGGGTCAATATCGGCGCCAACCGCGACTCGTCCGACCGCATCGCCGACTATGTGCATCTCATCGAAACCTTCGCGCCGGTCGCGAGCTATTTCACCATCAACGTGTCGTCGCCGAACACGCCGGGCCTGCGCGACCTTCAGCAGGCAAAGACGCTCGACGCATTGCTCGCCCGCGTGGTCGACGCGCGCGAGCGTATGAGCCGCAAAGCCGGGCCGACGCCGGTGCTGCTCAAGATCGCGCCGGATCTCACGCTTGCCGACCTCGACGACGCTGTCGGCATCGCGCGCAAGCACCGCATCGACGGCATGATCGTCGGCAATACGACCATTGCTCGGCCAAGCGTGCTGCGGGATCGCGACAAGGCGAAGGAAGCGGGCGGGCTGTCGGGGCGGCCTCTGTTCAAGCTGTCGACACGCATGCTGGCCGAGACATTCGTGCGCGCTGAGAACGCGTTTCCGCTGATTGGTGCCGGCGGCGTCGACTCGGGCGCGACCGCGATTGCGAAGATGAAGGCGGGCGCGACGCTGGTGCAGCTCTACACCGGTCTCGTTTTCAATGGCATCGGGCTGGTCGCCCAGATCAAGGGCGACCTGCTGGCAGCGCTCAAGCGCGGTCACCGCGACTCACTTGCCTCGATGATCGGCTCGGACGCCGCCAACATCACCGCTGAAAGCTGGCCGACCTGAGGCCTGTTATTTTCCGCGCGGCGCGTTGACGAGCCGCATGATGATCCAGATCGGGATCACGATCACCGCGCCGAGCAGGAAATAGCGCCACAGCCAGCGCACCGCGTCGAAGCCCATGTTCCAGAGGCTGCGGAATAGCCGCTCCACGCTCTCGAGGATATTCCAGGGGTCGAGCCCGAGCGCGGACAAGACGACGCCGACCAGGACCGATACCAGGATCAGCCGGCCGAGCACGCCCGCCGGCGAGCCGCCGACCCAGCGCGTGAGATTTTGATTGTCGGCCATCTTCGGTGTCTCCGAGTCTGACATTAGCATCATTCCTACTTCTGCTCTTTCTCGCGCGGGCGAGAATCCAGCTTTTCTCTATTCTGAGTACTCGCTTTCGCGGGAATGAGCGAGGGAGCGCGGCCGTGCTCGCTTGCCGCCAGCATCTTTTCCAACGTCTCCAGCCGGTCGGCTTCGCGCGGCGGCTTGTCCCAGCGCAGGCGGCTGATGCGCGGAAAGCGCATCGCGAGGCCGGATTTATGGCGCGTCGAGCGTTGCAAACCTTCGAAGGCGACTTCCATCACAAGGCCCTTGCCGGCGCTGTGCTCGACTTCGCGCACCGGGCCGAACCGCTCTATGGTGTTGCGACGCACGAAGCGGTCGATCTGGATCAGCTCCTCGTCGGTGAAACCGAAATAGGCCTTGCCGACAGGCACCAGCACGTCGCCGTCGTCGCCTTGGGTCCAGACACCGAACGTGTAGTCGGAGTAATACGACGAACGCTTGCCGTGCCCGCGTTGTGCGTACATCAGCACAGCATCGACCACCATCGGGTCGCGCTTCCATTTCCACCACAGGCCTTTGGGACGTCCTGGCACGTAAACGGCATCGCGGCGCTTGAGCATGATGCCTTCGACGGCCGGGGTGTCTTTACCCGCGCCGCTGCCGGCAGGATTGGCGCGCGCGGCGATCAGTTCCGGCCAGGTCTTGAACGGCACCATCGGCGAAAGATCGATGCGGAAGGTTTCGAGACGCTGGACGAATTTCTCCAGCCGCACGCGGCGTTCGGCGAACGGCTGCTCGCGCAAGTCCTCACCATTCTCGGCGATGAGATCGTAGGCGCGTAAGTGCGCCGGAAATTCCTGCAACAGCTTGGTGTTCACCGTTTTGCGGTTCAGCCGTTGCTGCAAGACGTTGAACGTCTGCACGCGTCCGTCGCGCAGGATCAGCAATTCGCCATCGATCGCACCCGGCAGATGCAGCGCGTCGATGAGATCGGGAAAGCTCTTGGAGATGTCCTCGCCGGTGCGCGAATAAAGCCGCGCCTCGATCTTGCCGTCCTCGCGCTTGGCGGCGACCGCCTGTACGCGGATGCCGTCCCATTTCCATTCCGCCACAAAATCATGCGGATCGAGAGCGGCGAGATCAGTTTCCTCGAGCGCATGCGCCAGCATTACCGGACTGAAGCTCGCGCCGGCGCGCGGCACGGGCTTTTCGGCGTGGCCTTCCAGCCAGGCGAACAGCTCGCGGTAGGGCGGCGCAAGACCCGGCCAGAGGATTTCGATCTCGTTGGCGTCCTTGTCGCCGAGCGAGGCCGCCGCGGTCTTGGCAAGCCGCGCCGAGACGCCGACACGCAAGCCGCCGGTCACCAGCTTGAGCAGCGCCCAGCGGCCGGTCTCGTCGAGCGCATCGAGCCAGCGCGCAAGTTGCGCCGGCAGCTGCGCCTTGCCGAGCGTCGAGAGTTTCTCGATCACTTCGGCCAGCGACGGCGCTTTGCTTTTCTTTGCCGCCGAATCTGACGGCCACATCAGCGCAACCGTTTCAGACAGATCGCCGACATAGTCATAAGACAGCGCGAACAGCGTCTCGTCGGTGCGCTCGGCAATCAGCGCGCGGATCATGCCGGCCTTCGCGTGCTTGAAGGAGAGGGCGCCGGTGAGCGCGGCGAGCGCCCAGCCGCGCTCAGGGTCGGGCGTCGTGCGCAAATAATCGGCGATCAGCCGCAGCTTGTTGTTGCGCGCGGGCTCGCAGGCGAGGCGGTCGAGCAGTTCGGCAAAGCGGTTCATTCGCTGACCGCTTCGCCGGCTTCCTCTTCATCGCCGTAGCCGACGATGTCGAGCGGGCGCGCTTTCAGCCCTTGCGTCTTGCACCAATGGACAAGCGCATCTTCCTGCCCGTGCGTGACCCAGATTTCCGACGCGCCGGTTTCGCGGATCGTTTTTGTGAGCCCCGGCCAGTCCGCGTGATCGGAAATAACTAACGGCAGCTCGATGCCGCCTTGGCGCGCGCGGGCGCGCACGCGCATCCAGCCCGACGCAAAGCACGCGAGCGGATCGGGAAAACGCCGCGTCCAAACATCCTGCGTCGCCGACGGCGGGCAAATTGTGATGGTGCCGGCAAGTTCACTTTTGTCTGTGCCCCGCACCAGCGCAAGCGGCCCGAGCTTGACGCCGCGCTCTTCGTAATAGCGCGTGATCTTCTCCATCGCGCCGTGCAGATAAATGGTCTTCTCGTAGCCGGCTTCGCGCAACAGCGCGATCACGCGCTGCGCCTTGCCGAGCGAATAGGCGCCGACGAGATGCGCGCGCTCGGGAAACAGCGCGACCGAACGCAGGAGCTTGCCGATCTCGTTTTGCGGATCGCCGTGCCGAAACACCGGCAGCCCGAACGTCGCCTCGGTGATGAACACGTCGCACGGCACCAATTCGAACGGCGTGCAGGTCGGATCGCGCACGTCCTTGTAGTCGCCCGACGCGACGATGCGCACGCCCTTGCGCTCGACACGGATTTGCGCCGAGCCGAGCACGTGGCCGGCCGGGTGAAACGACACCTTGATGTCGTCGAACTTGATGGTCTCGCCGTAGCGGACGGCTTGCGCCGATTTGGCGAAGCCATCGCCGTAACGCAGGCGCATGATGTCGAGCGTTTCCTGCGTCGCCAGCACCGCGCCGTGGCCCGCGCGCGCGTGGTCGGAATGGCCGTGCGTGACCAGCGCCTTGGCAACCGGCCGGGTCGGGTCGATATGAAACCCGCCGGCCTTCGAGCAGAGGCCGGACGGCGTCGGGATCAGAATGTCTTCGGGCCGCATGACCGTTAGATATGTCGTAAACTGCGCTTGGCGAGAGCGATGGAGCCGCCGTTGAAACCGATTGCGCCGCTTTCCCTGTCGTCCGGCGACCTGATCGCCGACCGCCGCTTCGAATGGGCGCGCGATGCGCAGGAAAAGGGCGATCTCGCCGGCGCCGCCGATCTGCTGGCGCAGACGCTTGAGCTTGCGCCCGATTACGCGTCCGCCTGGTTTGCGCTCGGCGAGGTGCGCGTGAAGCTCGGCGATCGCCCTGGCGCAGTGGAGGCCTTCGCGCGTGCGTGCAAGGCTGATCCGCAGGATCGGCACGGCGCGGCGCTGCATCTTGTGCGGCTCGGCGCCGCGCCCGCGGGCGCGATGCCGCCCGGCTATGTGCGCGCGCTGTTCGATCAGTTCGCGCCGGATTTCGAGCGCGCGCTCGGCCAAGGGCTCAACTACCGCGCGCCGGAGCTTCTGCTGCACGCTGTGAAAACTGCGCGCGGCGAACATCAAATGAAATTCGGCTCGGTGCTCGATCTCGGCTGCGGCACAGGATTGGGCGGCGCGGCGTTCCGGCCGTTCGCCGATTGGCTCACCGGTGTCGATCTCTCTGGCGGCATGATCGCCAAGGCGCGCGAGAAATGCCTCTACGACCGGTTGGTCGAAAGTGATTTGGGGACCTTTCTCGATACCGAGGCCGGCATCGCCGCGCGCTATCATTTGAACCTCGCCGCCGACGTGTTCGTCTATTTCGACGATCTGGCGCCCGTGCTGAATGCGGCAGCGCGGGTGCTGGCGCCGGAGGGCCTGGTTGCCTTCACAGTGGAAACGCATCCCGGCGATGGCGCTTTGCTGCGCGAGACATTGCGTTATGCCCACGGCGGGGCACATGTGCGCGCGGCGGTCGACGGCGCGGGGCTGAAATTGCTCGGCCTCGATTCCGCCGTGACCCGCATGGAAAAAG
>JBAUHH010000055.1:0-13816 GCA_049680165.1 Pseudolabrys sp. | reverse complement strand
AACCGGAGCGCGTGCCGGCGCCGGCGCGGCGTTCGCGCCGCGCGCGCCATCCGCTGGTGATCGCGGGCACTGCGATCTTTACCGTGCTCGTCGTGTTTTCGGTCGCGGTCGGCGGCGGATTGTGGGTCGGCAAGCAACGCTTCGAAGCGGCCGGTCCGCTCGAGCAGGACAAAGTGGTCAATATTCCGCGCGGCCTCGGCATCAAGGACATTTCAGACGTGCTGATGCGCGAAGGCGTGATCGATCAGCCGTGGGTTTTCATCGGCGGCGTACTGGTGTTGAAGGCGCGCGGCGGATTGAAGAGCGGCGAATATCAATTCACCAGGCATGCGAGCCTCGCCGACGTCGTCGACACCATCATCGAAGGCCGCGTCGTCCAGCATGCGCTGACGGTGCCGGAAGGACTGACATCGGAGCAGATCGTGGCGCGGCTTCTGGAGAACGAGGCGCTCGCCGGTCAGATCAAGGAAATCCCGCGCGAAGGAACGCTGCTGCCGGAAACCTACAAATTCACCCGCGGTACCGCGCGCGAAACGATCATTCAGCGCATGCAGCAGTCTGAGCGGCGCGTGCTGCAGGAAATCTGGGAACACCGGATGCCCGGCCTGCCGATCAAGTCGCCGGAGGAGCTCATCACCTTGGCGTCGATCGTCGAGAAGGAAACCGGACGGCCGGACGAGCGCACGCGCGTGGCTGCGGTGTTCGTCAACCGGCTCAAGAACAAGATGCGGCTGCAGTCGGACCCGACCATCATCTACGGCCTGACCGGCGGCAAAGGCTCGCTCGGCCGCCCGATCATGAAGAGCGAGATCGAGCAGCACACGCCCTACAACACCTACGTCATCGATGGCCTGCCGCCGGGGCCGATTGCCAATCCGGGCCGCGCCTCGCTTGAGGCCGCCGCCAATCCGGCGCGCACGAAGGAGCTGTACTTTGTCGCCGACGGCACCGGCGGTCACGTGTTCTCCGACAGTTACGATCAGCATCAGAAGAACGTGGTGCGCCTGCGCGCGATCGAGCAGGAGCAGAATACGCCGGGTGCCGCCGATGCGGCGAAACCGCCGCCGGCGGCGGCGACGGCTCCAGCCAACGGCAAGCCGGTCTTGCGCCG
Source organism: Pseudolabrys sp. (assembly GCA_049680165.1). Taxonomy (GTDB): domain Bacteria; phylum Pseudomonadota; class Alphaproteobacteria; order Rhizobiales; family Xanthobacteraceae; genus Pseudolabrys. The sequence continues at coordinate 12,705 of JBAUHH010000055.1, read as the reverse complement.
CTAAGGCGCCGCGTGCGGCGCACTTGTGATGGCGGAAGGGCGCCGCTAAGGTCTCGCCCGCATTCGCATTTCATCAAACCGAGATTGTCGCCGATGGCTTTGTCGAGCATGACCGGCTTCGCTCGCCGCCACGGTGTGGTCGGCGCCTATGCTTGGGCGTGGGAGCTGAAGTCCGTCAACGCCAAGGGTCTCGATCTGCGCCTTCGGCTGCCGACCGGCTGGGATGCGATCGAGGCACCGGTGCGCGCACGCGGCACCGCCAAACTCGCCCGCGGCACCGTCTATGCCAATCTCACCGCCGAGCGCAAAGGCGTAACGTCCACGGTCAAGATCAACGAGCCGGTGCTGGCAGCGGTGGTCGCGACCGTGAACGACCTCGCCAAGCGCGTGCAGGCGGCGCCGCCCACCCTCGACGGAATTCTGTCGCTCAAGGGCGTGATCGAAGTCACGGAAGAAAGCGAGGGGGAGGAAGACCGGCGTGCCGCCGAGGAAGCGATCGCCGCAGGCTTCGACACCGCGCTCGGCGAGTTGCTGGCGATGCGTCAGGAGGAGGGCGCGGCGCTCGGCCGCGTGCTTGCGGCTCGCCTTGACGAAATCGCCAAATTATCCGCGCGCGCGGAAGCGGCGCCCGGCCGCAAGCCGGAAGCGATCAAGGCGCGGCTCGCCGAGCAGGTGACGACGCTGCTCGCCGCTTCGCAGCGCTTCGACAGCGACCGGCTGCACCAAGAAGCAATATTATTGGCGGCCAAAGCCGATATTCGCGAGGAGCTCGACCGGCTCGCCGCCCATGTCGCCCAGGCGCGGCGGCTGCTCGCCGATGGCGGGGCGGTCGGCCGGCGGCTCGATTTTCTGGCGCAGGAGCTCAACCGCGAATCGAATACGCTCACGGCCAAGGCGAACGACGTGGAGCTGACTAATATCGGCCTCGAACTCAAAAGCGTGGTTGAGCAGTTCCGCGAGCAGGTTCAGAACATCGAATGACGATGAAACGCCGCGGCATGATGTATGTGCTTTCCTCGCCCTCGGGGGCGGGCAAGACCACGCTCTCGCGCAAGCTGCTCGCCGGCGACAGCCACATTCACCTCTCGGTGTCCGTCACCACACGGCCGAAGCGTCCCGGCGAACGCGAGGGCCGCGATTATTATTTCGTCACGCGCAAGAAATTTTTCGAGATGCAGCACAAAGGCGACCTGCTGGAGTGGGCGAAAGTATTCGGCAATTTCTACGGCACGCCGCGCAAGCCGGTGGCGAAAGCGCTCGCCGCCGGACGCGACGTTCTGTTCGACATCGACTGGCAGGGTACGCAGCAATTGCGCGAGAAAGCGCGAAGCGATCTGGTCAGCGTGTTCATCCTGCCGCCCTCGGTATCGCAGCTGGAACGGCGGCTGCACCGGCGCGGGCAGGACAATAAATCGATCATTGACGAACGCATGTCGAAGGCGTCGGAGGAAATGAGCCACTGGGCGGAATACGATTACGTTGTGGTCAACCGCGACCTGCCACCCGCCTTTGCCGAATTGCGTGCGATCCTGATCGCCGAGCGACTCAAGCGCGAGCGCCAGCCGGCGCTGTCGAACTTCGTGCGAAAATTGCAGGGCGACTTGCGGCGGCGTTAGCGAATGCGCGCGGCGAACGATCGCGCCAAGGCGACAAAGCCCTCGACCGGAATTTCTTCCGCCCGCGCGGTCGGCTCGATGCCGGTCTCGGCCAGCAGCGCCTGCGCGTCGGCGCCGAGCGATTTCAAGCTTTGTCGCAGCATCTTGCGACGCTGGCCGAACGCGGCTTCGGTCACGCGCTGCAATGTTTTTGAATCGCAGGCGAGCGGTGACGCGCGCGGAACAAGCCGCACCAGCGAGGAGGTTACCTTCGGCGGCGGCACGAACGCCGACGGCGCGACGTCGAACAGGATTTTCGCTTCGGTGCGCCAGCCGGCGAGCACCGAGAGGCGGCCGTACGACTTGCCGCCGGGTTTCGCCACGATGCGTTCGGCAACCTCGCGCTGGAACATCAGCACCAGCGCGTCATACCAGGGCGGCCACGGCTCGGCGGTGAGCCAGTCGACCAGCAATGCGGTCGCGATGTTGTAGGGCAAATTGGCGACGATCTTGGCGCGTTCTTTGCCGAGGCATGACGTCGGATCGAGCCTCAAGGCGTCGCCCGCGACCACGTCGAGCCGGCCGGGATAGCGCGAGGAGATTTCCTGCAGGGCGGCAATGGCGCGATCGTCGCGCTCGATTGCGATGACGCGTTTGGCGCCAAGCGCGAGCAAAGCACGCGTCAATCCGCCCGGACCGGGGCCGATCTCGACGATGGTCGCGCCTTCAAGCGGCTCCGCGGCGCGTGCGATGCGCGTGGTCAGGTTGAGATCGAGCAGGAAATTCTGGCCGAGGGACTTTTTGGCGGCGAGACCGTGCCGGCGGATCACGTCGCGCAGCGGCGGCAGATCGTCGATCTGGCTCACGCTAATCCGCCGCGGCGAGCGCCCGCGCCGGCGCGGCAAGGCGTGCGGCAAGCGACAGCGCTGCGACGAGGCTCGATGGATCGGCGCGACCGGTGCCCGCTATGTCGAAGGCGGTGCCGTGATCGGGCGAAGTGCGCACGAACGGCAGCCCGAGCGTCACATTGACCGCGGTGTCGAAGGCGAGCGTCTTGATCGGGATCAGCGCTTGGTCATGGTACATGCACAGCGCCGCGTCATAGGTTGCGCGCGCGCGCGCATGAAACAGCGTATCGGCCGGCACTGGCCCGCGTACATCGATGCCCTCGGCTTTCAGTTGCGCGACTGCGGGAGCGACCACTGCGCCATCCTCTTCGCCGAGCGCGCCGTCTTCACCGGCATGCGGATTGAGCCCGGCAATCGCCAGCCGCGGCCGCTTGATGCCGAAACGCGCCCGCAGATCGCGATCGACGATGCGGCCGGTTTCGACAATGAGATCGGCGGTGAGGCGGCCGGGGACGTCCTTCAGCGGCAGGTGGATCGTGACAGGCACCACCGCGAGATCGCGCGACCACAACATCATCACCGGGTGCGCCGCGTGTCCGGTCGCTTCCTGCGCGAGCTTGGCCAGGAATTCGGTGTGGCCCGGCTCGGCAAAGCCGGAGCGATAGAGCACGTTCTTGGCGACCGGATTGGTCACGATCGCCGCCGCCCGGCCCGCGAGCACATGCTCGACGGCAAGCCGGATGGAGGTGATCGCGGCCGGCGCGCTGGATGCATCGGGCTTGCCCGGGGCTGCTGTGACTTTGGCGTCGAGCCGCACCAGCGGCAGCGCGCGCGCGAAGGCGGCGCGGGCTTGCTCAGGCTCGGTGACAACGATGGGGACGTCGAGCGCGAGCTTGGCCGCGCGCTGGGCGATGAATTGCTCGTCGCCGATTAAATAGAACGGCGGCAGCTTGAGTTCAGCGCGTCGCCGCCATGCGATGAGCGTGATGTCAGGGCCAATGCCCGCCGGCTCGCCGAGGGTGAGCGCCAGAGGAGCAGCGCCGGACGTCGTCATTTGTTCTTGTATTCTATCATCGCGGATTTGCGTGCTTCGTCCAGGAAGCGCTTCGATTCCTCCTCGAAGCGCTTGCCATAAATCTCCTGCCGCACTTCGCTTCTGACCGGCGCGTCTTCCGTGCTTTGCGTTTTTTGGCACAAGGCAAACATTTGCAGGCCTTGCGCGACCTGCTCCGGACTTGTCATCTGGCCGACCTGCATGCTGTCGAGCAATTGCCGCAATTTTCCCGGCAGATCGGCAGAGCTGCGCATGATCGGCGCGCGCACGGCGACATCGCGAGTGACCCGCGCCATCGGGATGCCCTCCTTGCAATCCCGAAACCGGGCGCGCAGCGCTTCGGCTTCTTTGCGTTTCGCCTCGATCGTGGCTCCGCTCGATCCGCTCGGCGCGATCACCATGATCGGATAGATTTTGTACAGGTATCCAATGGCGGTGTTGGGATTCTCGCCGCGACTTCGCATCGCCAGGGAGACATCGGAATCCGCAACCGTCAACGACGACTGAAATCTGCCGCGCACCAGCTGATTCCAGGTGAGGTCCGCGCGGAGCCTCGCCTTCAGCGCATCGACCGATACGCCGGAACGGGTAATATTTTGCGCGAACAGGTCGGCTGACATGCCCATGCGCTTGGCCATGGTTTCGAAGGCCTGGTCGACCTCCTTTTTGTTGACTTCCAGTGAATAAGGCTTGGCGGCCGAAATCTTGACCTGGTCGTCGATCAGTTCCTGCACGATCTGCTGACGGCTCGCCTTCTTGTGGGTGGAAACCTCGACAAGCTTCATGCGCTTTTCGATATCGAGCGCGGTGATCGGCACGCCGTTGACCATCACCACGACCTGCGCGTTCGCCCGCCCGGACGGAAATGCGAGGCCCGTCATAGCGATTGCGACGACGATCCAGTAGCGGGCCAGGAAATTTACAGCGCTTTTCATCGGTGTCTCGACGCTCGTTTTTTGCCGCTCGGCGGTCGGCACGTCAGTGCCCGCCTATGCCGCCGACATTTTGGCTGACCGCGGTGCCGCCGAGGGTGCGCAAGGTCAATTGCAGCATGACCTGATGGTCGAGCACCGGCGAGCCGGTTACGTCATATGAATAGCTAGTGATGTAATTCACGCCAAATATAAGGCAATCGTCGACGTAGCCGAGGCCGATGCGGTACTGGTCGAATTTCCCGGCATTGATGTCGTAGCGGGCAGCGCCCGACAGAACCCAGTTCGCGTCGAGCTTGATCGACGTCGAGCCAAGGATGCCTTGCCGGCGCGTCAGGAATCCGATCTCCGGCTGTGCCGCGTAGTCGCCGTAGAGCAGGGACACGCTCCAGCGATCGTAATTGGCGCGCGCCTCAAGCTCCGTGCGCTTCGCCTCGAAGGTTTCCTCGTCGAAGCGGAAGCGCGACGTGAAGGTGTAGGTCTTGTTCGGCTGATAGGAAAATCTTGCGACATAGTCCGATCGCGCGGTGTCGAGGCCGCTGTCGAGGCCGGTGTTGCTGACGCCACCCACAGCGAACGAATTCTGCCCGAACAGGCTGTAAGACTGGCCGAACAGCGCGTTGACGAAGCCGCCTTGGTTGACCTGAGCGGTGTACTGCGCGCCGACGTTGGCGCGGCTGCCGCCTTCCACGCGGTCGTAGCCGGCATATTTGTCGACGCTGAACAAATTGCTGTCGTCGAAGATCAGGCTTTGCGCGTCTTCATTCGGAAATTTGTTAATCTGCGTCTCGTTCGGCCGGAAAATGACCTGTGCGATCGGCTCCACGGTTTGCGTACCCCAGGATTCCACGCTCATGAACGGGTAGCGATATTCCAGGCCGATTGCCGGCATGGCGCGCACGACGTTGCTGTCGCCGGGGGTCATGAAGTTGGACACGCCGGGCTGGTTGTCGATCTGCATGGAGGCGGCGTCGGCGCGCAACTGGACGAACGGCGTGAATTGCTGGCCGTATTGGTCGGTGATGGTGCGGCGCCAGTTGGTCTCCGCCGAGAAGCGCGTGTAGTCGCCGGGTATTCCCCGCAGCACGCAATTGGCCGGGTTTTTGATGGCGGGATCGGCGGTCTGCGCACACGTGCCGTTGTTGAGCGCGCCCTGCGTGATCGCGTCGAAGTCGGCGCTGCTGCGGCTGAGGCTGGTGAGATTGATCTTGTAGCTCAGTTCGCCGCCCAGGATCGGATGATCGAAGGTGTAGTTGTAATCGAGAACCGGGTGAATGATCGGCAGTTGACCCTGCGAGTCAGCGGTAGAGAAGCCGTAATAGTAGATGCTGCGAACGTCGAAATAGCTGCGGTCGCCTTTGCCGGTGAGATAGATCTGCGAGACGCCCTCGTTAATTCCCTGCTGCAGCGGATCGAGCGAATTCGAATACCGCATCAGATTGGGGTGATAGTCGGCGAGGAATTGCTTGTCGGTGACCGCGACGCCGTCCCAGCCCCATACCCACTTGTTGTTGATGGCAAACTGGCCCGAGGTTTCCACCGCGCCGCGCCAGTCGCGGTCGCCCGGCACGCCGGCGTCGAATGCGCCGCGGTTGAGCTGGTAGAGACCGGCGCCGCGAATGCTGTAAGCGCCGTCTTCAAAGCGTTGGCGGAATTCGCCCTGCAGCAGCGGCCCTTGCTTGCTGGTGATCATCGGCGCGAAGGTCGCGTCATAGTCGGGCGCCAGCGCCCAATAGTAAGGGATGGTCGCGCTCGCACCGTAGATCGAGCTGAAGCCGACGGTCGGTACCAGAAAGCCGGTCTTGCGCTTGACGGTCGGATCGGGCGCCGAGAAGTACGGCATGTAGACGAGCGGCTTGCCGAAAAATTCGAGGCTCGCGTCCTCGAAATAGATCATCTTCTCGCTTTGATCGTGAATGATGCGCGCCGCCTTGATCTGCCACAGCGGCGGTTTCTTCGGGTCGTCCCGGCACGGTCCGCAAGCGGTGTACACGCCGCTGTGGAAGATGGTGAAATTTCCGTTCGACCGGTCGGCGCGCGCCGCCGCCAGACGAGTCTGGTCGGGAGAGTCGAGGCGCAAGGAGTCGACGAAGCCGTTCCGATAGTCGTCGGAGAGGTCCATGATCTCGCCGTAGGTGACTTTGCCGTCCTCTTCCGTCAGCCGGACGTTGCCTTCGGCGTGCAGCCGCTTGTTCTTTTCGTCGTATATGACCTTGTCGGCTTCCAGCGTCGAGCCGCTGTAATAAATCTGCACGTTGCCGACGGCGGAGACGCGATGGTTGGTGTAGTCGTAGTCGATCTCGCGCGCCTGCACGAGCATCTGGTTTTTGCCAGACTTGCTGCGGTCGATGACGGTCTTGGGTTTAACCGGGCGCTCGGGGAACGAAAGCTGTTGCTGCGCGGACGCGGGCGTGAACATGAGCCAGCCGCAGCCGACAAGCGCGGCGAACGCGATCGCGCAACCAATGACGCGCACGGGTCGATACAATCCCACGAATGGACGAGCGTCAGGCAGCGTCGCCATCACCCGTCCTCCTGATACAACAACGCAACAAAACCAGTGAGACCGCCGACAAGCACAGGCAACCAAGCCGCTGCCACGGGGTGCATCAGCTCGGCCTTGCTAAGATCCTCGGTTACTTTCGACAGTACATAAAGCAGAAACCCGGCTGCCACGCCACTTAAAACCATCTTTTGCACGCCGCCGAAGCGGAAGAAGCGTAAACTTACAGCGGCAGCAAGGAAAACCATCGCCCCAAGTAAAAACGGTAGCGCCAAAAGCTTTTGAAACTGAAGTCTATACCCTGCCGCAGCAAGTCCAGCGTGTTCCGCGATGTTGATATACAGTGGCAGTTCCCAAAATGGGACGGTTTCAGGTGTGGCAAAGCTTTCGCGCACCTGCTCGGGCGTCAGGTCGGTCTTCAGCAAGTATTCGGGTCGGTCGACGGGCACCGTCCCGGTCGCATAAACCCGCGCCTCGGTCAGGCGCCACGCGCCCCGCTCGAGCATCGCGTTGCGGGCTTCGATGCGGTCCTTGAAGTGTCCGGCATTGTCGAAGGCGAAGACCGACACGCCGCTGAGCTCGACGCCTTGGTCGCGGCTCGACTTCGCATTGATGATGGCCTCGCCGTCACGGCTGCGCTGGCGCACCCAGAAGCTGCCGCCGCTGCCGCCGAACGCCGCCGACTGTTTCTGGCCGAACAGCTCGGCTTCGTAGCGCTTCGAGCGCTCCTGTAGCGTGGCCGAGACCGGATTATAGAGCGTGGTGGCGATGATGCCGAGCATGAACGCCACCAGCAACGCCGGCGTGATGAATTGCCAGGCCGACATGCCGGCCGATCGCGCGATGACCAACTCGTTGCGCCGCGACAGATTGAGGTAGCAGGACATCGCGCCGATGAGCACGCAGAACGGGAAAATGCGCTCGGTCACTTGCGGTACGCGGTAGAGCGACGTTTTCGCCACCAGCAGCGCGGACACGTTCGGGATCTCGGCGGCGCGGCGCATCAACTCGATGTAGTCGAGCAGCGCGACCAGCCCGAAAATTCCGACGAACACCGCCATCACCGCGCCGAGAAAGCGCAGGCCGAAGTAGCGTGACAGTTTTCCGCCGACGATGGTCATGACCGGGTCATTCCGATGCAAAGCGGCGGGTGACGCGCTCGGTGAGCGCGGCAAGCCAATTGGCGAGGAAGGCGGGCGGTTCGAGCACGAGACCGCGGTAGATCACGAATACGCCGAAAGCGAAGGCGACAGCAGTCGCGATGTATTGCGCCGATAACGCCCACGGGTAGTTCACCCCGAACACGGTCGAGGCAAACCCGATGATCCGCAAAAGCCCGACCGCGCCGATCGCGCCAAGCAGCGACATGGTGCGGCTTTGCCGGTTGGTGCGCGGCGCGCCAAGATAGGCGAACGCGATGACGACAAAGGCAAGCGGGTAAAGCGGCGCCATCAGGCGGTCGTGCAGTTCGGCGCGAAACTGGTCGGGCTGTTCGACGTAAATCTGGTCGGTCGGGTCCGGCCAGATCAGTTGCCAGAGATAGCGTTCGCGGATCGAATATTTCACCGTCTGCGGACCGCCGGCAAAGCGCGAGAGATCGAAGGCGTAGCGGTCGAACACCACCATGTTCGGATCGGGCTGTTTGGCCTGTTGGCGCTGCACGCTGCCGTTCTGCAAAATGAGGAACGTGCCTTTGTCGTTTTCCAGAAGCTCGCCCACCTCGGCAAGAATGGTGAAACGCTCGGCCGGATTGCGCTGGTCGTCGACGAAGATGCCGAGCAGCTGCCCGTTGGTGCGCCGCGCGCGGATGTGGATCGTCACGCCGCGCTCGATGGTGGTGAAGCGTCCCGGCTGCACGATCGTGCTCACGACATTGGCGCGCACTTCGGTCAGCCAGTTGCGCAGCATGCGCAGGCCCTGCGGCGCGAAATAGGCGCCGATCACCGCGACCATCAGCGACACGACCACGGCAACCGACATGAACGCGCGGAACAGCGCCCACGGCGACATTCCGGCCGCATTCATCACGATGATTTCGGAATCGTTCGAGAGCTTGTTGAGCACATGCGCAACCGCGATCAGCAGCGCGATCGGCGCGATCACGAGAACCAGCAGCGGGATGATCAATCCGGTGATGCCGATGAACACCAGGATGGTCTGTCCCTGGCTCGTCATCAGATCGATGTCGTGCAGCGCCTGCGTGACCCAGATGACCGCGGTCAGGCTGACGAGCACAACAAGGAACACACCAAACGTGGTGCGAAAAATGTAACGATTTATCGACCCCATCCGCTGCGCAGTCCCCGTTTGCAGCCACGCAAAATCATTCGCTCCGGCTCTCCCGGCCGGATGCGGTGAATGCAGGGTAAACCGAAGCCCCCGCAGGATTATCTTGATCGGTGGACAAAGTGGCCGGGCAAAGGCAAAGCCCTTGATCGCACACAATAAATTCTGCGGTAACACGTCCCTGCGGCGGCCCCAATTCCAGGCCCTAAAGCGCCCGAATCGAGCATTTCGCGTGTCTGCCCGAGAGAATCGGCCACGGGCTTGCCGGAAAGCTGTGCAATTTTCGCTGTTTAGCGCTTTGCAGAGGATGGCCCGGCGGTCCATATGGGGCGCAGAAATTTTGCGCCCGCCTGGTCCTCCGCCACGAAAAGGAACATCCCCATGTCCGACGCCATGAAGCTAGGGTTCGCCCCCTTCGCGACGCCGGCCAAGGGAATTCTGATCGTATTCTGCGATGACGAGCTCGCGTTCGGCTCCGCCACTCGCAAAGCGCTCGGCAGCGCGCGAGATCTGGTGGCGCGCGCGGCGAAAGCCGAGCGCTTTAGCGGCAAGAGCGGCTCGAGCCTCGACATCGTGATGCCGAGCGGTCTTTCGGTGTCGCGCCTCATCGTGATCGGTGCTGGCAAGACCGCGTCGCTCGACAGCAAAAGCTTTCTCAAATTCGGCGGCATCGCCATGGGCAAAGTGCCGTCGAGCGCTGCGGAGGCGGCGGTCTTTGCGGAGTTGCCGGGAGGCGCGATGAAGGCGGAACAGAGCGCAGATCTTGCGCTCGGCGTCACGCTGCGCGCCTACGCATTCGAGCGTTACAAGACCAAGCGCAAGGACGACGACGATCGCCGCACAGCGGTGAAAGTCTCGATCGCGGTCGGTGACGTCGCCGCAGCGCGCAAGGCATTCTTAGCGCGCGAGGCGATCGGCAACGGCGTCGTGATGGCGCGCGACCTCGTCAACGAGCCGGCTAACGTCCTTTATCCGGAAGAATTCGCCCGCCGCACCGGTGCGCTCAAGAAGCAGGGCGTCGTCGTCGAAGTGCTCGACATCAAGGCGATGAAGAAGCTCGGTATGAACGCGTTGCTTGGTGTCGGGCAGGGCTCGCGCCGCGACAGCCGCATGGTCGTGATGCGCTGGAACGGCGGCAAAAAGAACGACGGGCCGGTCGCCTTTATCGGCAAGGGCGTGTGCTTCGACACCGGCGGCATCTCGATTAAGCCTGCCGGCGGCATGGAAGACATGAAGGGTGACATGGCCGGCGCGGCATGTGTTGTCGGCCTGATGCATGCCTTGGCCGCGCGCAAGGCCAAGGTCAACGCCGTCGGCGTCATCGGCCTCGTCGAAAACATGCCGGACGGCAATGCGCAGCGCCCCGGCGACATCGTCACGTCAATGTCGGGGCAAACTATCGAGATCATCAACACCGACGCCGAGGGCCGTCTCGTTCTGGCCGATGCGCTCTGGTACACGGCCAAGCGTTTCAAGCCGAAATTCATGGTCAATCTGGCGACGCTGACCGGCGCGATCATCGTCGCGTTGGGCCACGAATATGCGGGCATGTTCAGCAACGATGACAAGCTCGCCGACCGGCTGACCAAGTCCGGCCTTGCCACCGGCGAACCCGTCTGGCGCATGCCGCTTGGCCCCGAATACGACAAGCAGATCGATTCAAAATTCGCCGACGTGAAAAATACCGGCGCGGGCCGCTGGGGCGGCGCCATCACCGCCGCGCAATTCCTGCAACGCTTCGTCGCGGACAAGACGCCGTGGGCCCACCTCGATATCGCGGGAACCGGCTTCGATTCACGACAAACCGAGATCAACAAAAGCTGGGGATCGGGCTGGGGCGTCCGGTTGTTGGAGCGCCTGGTGGCGGATTACTACGAGAGGTAGCGGGTCGATCAATTCGGACGGCGGCGCTCGATGACCGAAATCCTGTTCTATCACCTGCAAGGCCAGCGCCTCGAAGGCGTGCTGCCGACGCTGCTCGAGAAATCGCTCGAGCGCGGCTGGCGGGTGATCGTGCAGGGGGCTTCGGAAGAGCGCATCGAGGCGCTCGACGCGCATTTGTGGACTTACCGCGATGACGGTTTTCTGCCGCATGGCACCTGGCGCGAGACCGAAGCCGCCATGCAGCCGGTGTTGCTCACGCCGAACGAGGGCAATCCCAACGCCGCATCGGTGCGCTTCCTGATCGACGGCGCGCCGGTGCCCGCCGACGCCGAGAGCTACCAGCGTATCGTGCTGGTGTTTGACGGCGCGGACGAGGAGGCGGTCACTGCCGCACGCGAGCACTGGACGGACGCCAAAGCCAAGGGCTTCGACGCGACCTATTGGCAGCCGGATGCGCAGGGGCGCTGGGTCAAGAAGGCCTGATACGGCCGGCCTTAACTAGGCCAGTGACCTATCGGCCTTTGGCCTATTTACCGAACTTCGGCTGCCGCCTTGCCCCCCGCCATTATCATGACGCAAAATACCGATTAACGGACAAGCGGATAGCTAACCCGGGGTGGTGCTCTTGCGTCGATCTTTCGCCGTTCTTTGGCTTGCGTCGGTCATTGTCATCGCAGCCGCGCTTGCGGGCTGCAGCAATCGCGCGCAGGTCTTTGGCGCCGAAGGTGGCTGGTTTTCCCGGCCGTTGGACATTTTCGAGAAGCCGGACTGGTCAGTCTCCTCTTCCTCGAATGTCCCTGACTTGAGCAAGCGCCCACCGGTCGGGCCTGAGGAATTCGTGAACGCAGACGGCAGCTGCGCTGCGCCGGTCGCGGACGCTTCGATAACCGCACAAGCGGCGGCAACCGACAGCGCGGTCGGAACGACCGCCGGTGATCTCGGCACGGTGCGAACCGCCTCGACCGCTCCTGCGGCCGCGCCGGTGCCCGACAGGCTTCAGCCGGCCGGTGTGGGGGCAGGTCCGTCGTTCGGTGCCGCTCCCGCCACCGGCGGTGTCGCGCTCGGCATGACCGAGTGCGACGTCGTGCGCCGTGCCGGCCAGCCGCAACAGGTCGCCATCGGCGCGGACGCTGCCGGCGAGCGTACAACCGTCGTCACCTATCTCAGCGGCAACGCGCCGGGCATCTATCACTTCTCGTCAGGCCGGCTGAAGGTGATCGACCAGGCGCCGCAGCCGGCCAAGCCTGAGAAGCCGAAGAAAAAGACCAAACCGAAACCGAAAACCGCCAGTTCGGCGCAGCAGCACGCCTACGTGCAGTAGCGGGCTTACGCCGTTTCCACGGCGGCGCTGGCGGCAAGCCATTCTTCTTCCGCCGCCGCCAAAGCGCTCGCCGTGTCGGACCTCGCTTTGGCGAGCGTCGCCGCCTTCGCCGGCTCGCGCGCGAACAGATCACCGTCGGCAAGCGCGGCGTCGATTTTTTCCAGCTCGCGCATAAGGCGCGCGATTTGTGTTTCCGCCTGCGACACGCGTTTGCGCAGCGGCCCGATCTCCGCGCGCTTCCCGGCGGCGGCGCGGCGGTCCTGAGCCGCATCGGCCTTCGGC
>JBAUHH010000054.1:0-5880 GCA_049680165.1 Pseudolabrys sp. | reverse complement strand
GCCGTTCTTCACCACCAAGGACGCCGGCCACGGCACCGGTCTGGGCTTGAGCCAAGTGTATGGTTTCGTGCGGCAGTCCGGCGGGCACGTGAAGATCTACAGCGAGGCCGACGAAGGCACGACGGTGAAAATCTATTTGCCGCGGCGATCGAGCAGCGCGGCCGAGCACGAAACGCCGGTGGTGGAGCCGCCCGCCGAGTCGTCCGGCGAATGCATTTTGCTGGTGGAAGACGACAACGAAGTGCGCGCCTATCTCGCCGAAGCTTTGCGCGACGCGAACTACACAGTGATCGAAGCCGCCAACGGCGAAAAAGCTGTCGAATGCATGGAAGACTACAAAGGCACGATCGATCTTCTGCTCACCGACGTGGTGATGCCCGGCATGAACGGGCGCCAGGTTTCGGAAGCGGCCAAGACACGCCGGCCGCAAATGAAGGTTCTGTTCATGACGGGATATTCGCGCAACGCCGTTGTCCATCACGGGCGGCTCGATCCGGGCGTTGAGCTGGTTCAGAAGCCGATCAACGGCGAGCAACTGGCAGCGAAAATTCGCTCAATGCTCGACGGCAATTGAAGTCTATTCGACCTTCTCGTTCGGGTAAGCGCCCCAAATGCGCTCCTGCCTGATCCAGCCGTCGAAATCCTTGCCGCTGAAATGGCACCAGATGCCGGTGCAGGACTTGATCGCGCCGATTACACCGGACTGCAATTTCGCCACCACGGCGGATTCGATGTCGCCGCTCTCATAGAGCGGCACCAACTCGTCCTTCTGCTTCGGCAGCACGACCGCGGTGCGCTTGCCCGACAGAAGCGAGTGATAGACCCAGCCCTCCGCGCCTTCCCAATCGCGGATGCGGCGCCAGTTCTCGAATTCGGCGGTAATCTCGACCGGCATGCCGACGCGGGTATAGACCCAGCGCACGTCCTGATCCTTGTTCGGGCCGGAGCGCACATTGACCCGATCCGACTTCAAGCTGACGTAGCGTGGAACCGGCAGGCCGCTCGCCGAACCCGTTCCCATATCGCCGGCGGCGTGGCCGATATCGGCCAAAACCGCGGCCGAAATAGCGACCAAAAGGCCGCAGCCGAGGCGACGGAACAGGGCTGCGAAGCTTTTTCTTGTCATTGTCATCTGATAGGAAAGACGGGAATTTAAGGCCCAACACGCGCGCGAAACCGGCGGCGCACAGTGTCTGCGAGGCCGGTTAAAGAGGACTAAATCGGCGGCCCTTCCGGCGAAGTTGGGGCGCCGTTCGTGCCGAGGGGCAAATACATGCCAAAGACCAAAAAGCCGCTGGTCATCGTCACGCGCAAGTTGCCGGACGGCATCGAATTGCGCATGCGCGAGCTTTTTGAGGTGCGCTTCAATCTCGAAGACAAGCCGATGACGCAGGCGCAACTGGCCGAAGCGGTCAAGACCGCCGACGTGCTGGTGCCGACGGTGACCGACCGGATCGATGCCTCGGTGCTGAGCAAATCGGGCGGACAACTCAAGCTGATCGCGCAATTCGGCAACGGCGTCGACAATATCGACGTCGTTACCGCCGTTCAGCGCGGCATCACGGTCACCAATACACCGGGCGTGCTCACCGAAGACACCGCCGACATGACCATGGCGCTGATCCTCGCCGTGCCGCGGCGGCTCGCGGAAGGTTCCACCGTGCTCATTTCCGACAATGACTGGCACGGCTGGGCGCCGACCTGGATGCTCGGTCATCGCATCTGGGGCAAACGTCTTGGCATCATCGGCATGGGGCGCATCGGCCAGGCGGTGGCGCGCCGCGCGCGCGCCTTCGGCCTGCAAATTCATTATCACAACCGTCGCCAGGTTGCGCCGCGCATCGAGGAAGAGCTCGACGCGACTTATTGGGAGAGCCCCGACCAGATGCTCGCCCGCATGGACATCATCTCGGTCAACTGCCCGCACACGCCCGCGACCTATCACCTGCTCTCGGCGCGGCGGCTGAAGCTGGTCCGCCCCGAGGCCTATATCGTCAACACTTCACGCGGCGAGGTGATCGACGAGAACGCGCTCGCGCGCCTGATCGAAGCCGGCGAGATCGCCGGCGCGGGCCTCGACGTGTTCGAGCGCGAACCGGCCGTCAATCCGAAGCTGTTGAAGCTCGCGCGCGCCGGCAAGGTGGTGCTGCTGCCGCACATGGGATCGGCAACCATCGAAGGCCGCGTCGACATGGGCGAGAAAGTCATCATCAACATCAAGACCTTCATGGACGGCCACCGGCCGCCGGATCGCGTGCTGCCGTCGATGCTTTAGATTACGTCATCGGGAGAGGCGCTCTTATTTGTCATGGCCGGGTTTATTCCGGCCATCTCGCTTAGGAAGGCACCCTGCTCACCTAAGCGGGATCACCGGGACAAGCCCGGCGATGACGGATCGATCGTCGGCTTCTCGCCGCTCAACGGATTGTTCCGATCCCACGCATAATTGAGCGTCTCGAAGCGCATCGAGCGCGCGTCGACCATCAGCAGCCGCCCGACGAGGCCTTCGCCGAAGCCGACGATCTCGCGGATCGCTTCCAGCGCCATCATCGAGCCGAGAATGCCCGGCAGCGCGCCGAGGATGCCGGCTTCCGAGCAGGCCGGGATCGTTCCGGGCGGCGGCGGCTCGGGAAAAAGACAGCGATAGGTCGGATTGGGTTTGCCGTCGCGGCCCTTTTCGTGCGCGCGGATGGTCGTGAGCGTGCCGTCGAACGTGCCGACCGCGGCGGTGATCAACGGCTTCTTCGCGAAGTAGCAGGCGTCGGAGACGAGATAACGCGTGTCGAAATTATCGGAGCCGTCGAGGATGAGATCGTAGCGCGAGATGAGATCGAGCGCGTTTGCCGCGGTCAGCCGCACCGCGTGCGTCTCGAGCGCGACGTGCGGATTTAATTTCTTGATCGCCGCCGCGGCGGTTTTTGCTTTTTCGGCGCCGATATCGCCGGTGGTGAAGATGACCTGCCGCTGCAAATTCGACAGCGACACCTTGTCGTCATCGACGATGCCGAGCCTGCCGGCGCCTGCGGCCGCAAGATAGAGCAGCGCCGGCGCGCCGAGGCCGCCCGCCCCCACCACCAGCACTCGCGCGCGCTTGAGTGCCGCCTGGCCGGGTCCGCCGACCTCGCGCAGCACGATGTGGCGCGCGTAGCGCTCCAGTTCGCCGCTATCGAGCAACATGGCTAACCCTATGACAGCTAAAGGCTTTTGGCTAGCAGCCGGGTTGCCTTGATCGGTGCACAGACCAAGGCCTGCCCGCCTTGCGCCACCTGGATGATCCGATAAGGTGCCAAAAAGCGTGGTTAGTCAGGCGTTAAGCGGATGCGGTGGGGCTTTTTGGTTGCGTTGTTGGCGCTCGTGCTTGGTGCCGGTCCGGCGCCGGCGGAGCCGTCCACTGGACACAAGGCCAAGCTCAAGGAAGTCGCGACCACCGGCTCGATCCCCGCAAGCGACAGCAAGATGGAGACGCCCAAAAGCGCCGCGCCAAAGAGCGCCGTGAACGGCGACGTCTTCGCCGGCATTCCGCGCGACGAGCAACTGGCGATCCAGTCGGCGCTGCTGTGGGCGGGCGACGTTACCACGACCACGAATGGCGACGACCCGATGGCCGCCGCCATCAAGAATTTCCAGAAACGCAAGAAGGTGAAGATCACCGGCGTGCTGACCGCCGCCGAGCGCGCCGAGCTTGTCGCCTCCGCCAAGGAGCGCGAGGACAAATTCGGCTGGCGCGTTGTCACCGATCCGGCCACCGGCATCCGCATCGGCCTGCCGACCAAGATGGTGCCGCTTGCGCGCCCCGATGGCAGCGGCACGCGCTGGTCCTCGACCCACGGCGAGGTGCAGGTCGCGACCTTCCGCATCAAGGGCGCCGACGCCAATCTTTCGGCGCTGTTCGAAGCCGAGAAAAAGAAGCCGGGGCGCCAGATCGAATACAGCGTGCTGCGCCCCGACAATTTCTTCATCAGCGGCTTGCAAAGCGGCGTGCGGAAATTTTCCGTGCGCGCGCAGATCCGCGACGGCGAAGTGCGCGGCTTCACCATGCTCTACGACCAGATGATGGAGACAATCGTCACGCCCGCGATGGTGGCGATGGCGAGCGCGTTCTCGCCGTTCCCCGCGCGCAGCGCGCCGCTCGCAGCGCTGGCGCGCAATGTCGAATACGGCACCGGGCTGATCGTGAGCGCGGACGGCTATATCGTCACCGACCGACGCAACACGCAAAGCTGCCAGGTCATCGTCGCTTCCGGCGTCGGCGACGCCGAGCGGATCGCCGAGGACAAGGACAATGGGCTTGCGCTGCTGCGCGTTTACGGTGCGCGCAAGCTCACGCCGGTGTCGCTCGCGGCGGCGACGCCGCAGAAAGGCGAGCTGACGCTTATCGGCATTCCCGATCCGCAGGAGCAGGATGGCGCGCATAAGCTTTCCGAGATCAAGGCGCGGCTCGCCGACGGCAACGCCATCGAGCTGCGCCAGCCGGTGCCGGTCGCGGGCTACTCCGGCGCCGCCGCGCTCGATGTGCAAGGCCGCGTGCTCGGCATGATGGAGACGCGCAACGCCGTGCTTGCCAGCGCTGAGCCCTCGGTGCCGCCGGTGCGTCTTGTCGGCGCCGACACGATCCGCAGCTTCCTGGCGAGCAACAACGTGCCGCTTGCCGCGCCTGCCGCCGACGGCGATGCAAAAGCATCCGTCGTGCGCGTCATCTGCGTCAGAAAATGACCCCTACCCCGGGCGCAGCGCAGCACCATAAGCGCGTTCACGCGCGTCTTTGACGCGCTATGGTGATGCGCTGACGCGTTCCTCTTTTCTGTCATTGCCGGGCTTGACCCGGCAATCCCGCTTATGAACGCAAGGGTCTTGGCCGTTTAAGCGGGATCACCGGGTCACGCCGCTTCGCGGCGGCCCGGTGATGACAGGCAACAAACGTTGCCTGTCACTTATTCTTCCACTGCGGCTTGCGCTTCTCGATGAAGGCTTTCATGCCTTCCTTCTGATCTTCGGTCGCGAACAGCGAGTGGAAGACGCGCCGCTCGAACTTGATCCCTTCCGCCAGCGGCCCTTCGAACGCGCGGTTGACCGCTTCCTTTGCGATCAGCACCGACGGCAACGACATCGAGGCGATCGTCTCGGCGAGCTTCATCGCCTCGTCCATCAGGCTCGCGAGCGGCACCACGCGCGAAACCAGGTTCGATCGCTCGGCTTCGGCCGCGTCCATCATGCGGCCGGTGAGATTCATTTCCATCGACTTCGACTTGCCGACCGCGCGCGTCAGGCGCTGCGTGCCGCCAATGCCCGGGATGACGCCGATCTTGATCTCCGGCTGCCCGAATTTGGCGTTGTCGGCGGCGATGATGATGTCGCACATCATGGCGAGCTCGCAGCCGCCGCCGAGCGCGAAGCCGGCGACCGCGGCAACGATCGGCTTCCTCGCCCGCGCCGCCTCGTCCCAGTCGCCGGTGAAATTGCCCACCAGCGCCTCGGTGTAGGTCTTGTCGACCATTTCCTTTATGTCGGCGCCGGCGGCAAAGGCCTTTTCGTTGCCGGTGATGACCATGCAGCCGATGTTGGCGTCGGTGTCGAATTTCTTGATCGCATCGCACAGCTCGGTCTTGAGAGCAAGATTGAGCGCGTTGAGCACCTGCGGCCGGTTGAGCCGGATGACGCCGACCCGGCCTTTGGTTTCGACGACGATGTTCTCGTAAGCCATGAAATTCTTCCCGGTTACAGACGAACGCGCACGGACGCCACGCCCGCCACGAGCCTAGCATAGCGCGCGCGAGGGTCCAGAAGCCGGGCGGCCTCACGGTCACTGGCGGAAAAACTTCGTTTTGCCCGAAGATAGCGGCGGCGAATCCTGCCCCGGCCTTGCCGTCGGCTTGTCGAAAC
>JBAUHH010000053.1:0-10421 GCA_049680165.1 Pseudolabrys sp. | reverse complement strand
ACCGTTGGGGCGACTATCGCGCCGGCGAGAAGATCGACCACGTCGATGGCGTTACGGTCGAGGAAGCCGAGCACATGATCGCGACGCGGCTTTACCAGAACACCGCGCGCATCCACTTCAACCAGTTCACCGAAAGCAAAGGCCGCTTCGGCCGCCGCCTGATCTACGGCGGACACGCGATCTCGCTTGCGCGCTCGCTCTCGTTCAACGGGCTTGCCAACGCGTTCCATGTCGCCGCCATCAACGGCGGGCGGCACGTCAATCCGCTGTTTGCCGGCGGCACGGTGTTCGCGTGGTCGGAGATTCTCGCGCGCGGCGAAATGCCCGGCCGCACCGACGTCGGCGCGCTGCGCGTGCGCACCATCGCTACCAAGGACAGACCGTGCGCGGATTTTCCGTTCAAGGACGGCGACGATTACGATCCCGCGGTGATCCTCGATCTCGATTACTGGGTGCTGATCCCACGCTAGCGCGTCACGCGGCGCGCAAATGATCGACAAGCTGCCGCGCATAAGGCGGCAACGCTTCCTCGTTGCGCACGCAGATGGTCAGTTCGCGCGGCGCCCAGGCGTCGGTCAAATTGACGGCGCTGATCGCCATGGTGCGCATCGTCCGCTTCACCGTCGTCTCCGGCACGATGCCGACGCCGACATTGCATTCCACCAGCCGGCAGATCGCATCGAAGCTGCGCAATTGTACGCGCAGGCGCAGCGGCCGCCCGATGCGCGCGGCCTTGCCCGCGAGAAAGCGCTGGATCGCGCTGGCGCGGTCCAGCCCGACCATGTCGTAATCGAGCACTTCGGCAAAGCCGATGCGCGAACGGTTAGCGAGTGGATGATTGCGCGCCACCACCAGCACGAAGCGGTCGCTGCGGAAGGGAAACGTGTGCAGGTCGCCGTAGTCGACCGTGCCGGCGACGATGCCGATATCGCCGCTGCCGTCCGCGATCAGGCCGACGATCTCGTCGGAAAGCCGCTCCTCGATATCGACGCTGATGTCGGGGTAGGCGGTCAGGAAAGAGCTCAGGCTCTCCGGCAGGAATTCGGTAAGCGCGTTGGTGTTGGACAGCACCCGCACCTGGCCCGCCAGCCCGCGCGCGTAGGGCGTGAGATCCTCCTGCAAGCGCTCGGACTGCGCCAGGATCGCGCGCGCGTGCTGCAAGAGCGTGCGGCCGGCCTGGGTCGGGGTCACACCCTGCCGGCCACGCACCAGCAGCTCGGCGCCGAACGCCAGCTCCATCTTGCGGACCCGGGTCGAAGCCGCCGCCAGCGCCAGATGGGCACGCTCCGCGCCATGCGTGATGCTGCCCGCCTCGACGATGTGGCGGAACAGGCTGAGATCGGTGAAATCGAAATGCACGAAGGGCCCCTTCTTAATTGGCGAAGGCAGGCTACATAAAACACATATTGCACCGCATCGAACTCAGGTTCAAGCTTCGTGTTTGATGAAGTAGCTGGCTTTCGCTCTCTCGTCCCCTTGGGGCGTTACGAAGGCGGCCGGCCTGGAGAAACGCGATGGCCGAGCTTGACGCTCGAGCGGCAAGTGGAGCGCCCCACGCGCGTCCGCTGTCGCCGCACCTGCAAATTTACCGGCCGATGCTGACGATGGTGATGTCCATCGTGCATCGCATCACGGGCGCGGCGTTGTATTACGGCATGGTGCTGCTGGCCTGGTGGCTGATCGCGGCCGCCTCCGGCCCGAACGCCTACGCCACTTTCGAAATTTTCATCGGCAGCCTGTTCGGACGGCTCGTGCTGTTCGGCTACACGTGGGCGCTGATCCACCACATGCTCGGCGGCGTGCGCCATCTGATCTGGGACACCGGACGCGGCCTCGAGCCGACCGAACGCGAGCTGCTCACTTTGTCGACGCTGATCGGCTCGATCGCGGTCACGCTCATTCTCTGGGCGGTCGGCTATCTCGCCATGGGAGGCCCGCGATGAGCACCCCTCCCATCCGCCGCATGACGCCGCTGCGCCGCGTGCGCGGGCTCGGCTCGGCGCATTCCGGCACGATGTATTTCTGGCATCAGCGCGTCACGTCTGTTGCCGGCATCGGCCTGACCATCGCCTTCGTGGTGATCGTGGTCAACCTGCTCGGACGCAATCACGCCGCCGTCGTGCAGATCCTCGGCTCGCCGCTGGTGGCGATCCTCATGCTGCTGTTCATCATCAACACCGCCTATCACATGTGGATCGGCATGCAGGAAATCCTGCTCGACTATTTCCACGACGAGTACATCAAGCTCGGCTTGCTGATGGCCAATACGTTCTTCGTCGTCGCGGTCGCGTTCGCATGCGTGTTCGCCATCCTCAAGCTTTCGTTCGGAGTCTAAGGCATGGCCGCTAACGGAAAACCAAAGGCAGCGCCGGCTACCAACGGACGCGCCTATCCGATCGAGGATCACACCTTCGACGTGATCGTGATCGGCGCCGGCGGCTCGGGCTTGCGCGCGGTTGTCGGCTGTAGCGAAGCAGGCCTGAAGACAGCGTGCATCACCAAGGTTTTCCCGACCCGCTCGCACACCGTCGCTGCGCAAGGCGGCATTGCCGCCGCGCTCGGCAACATGGGCGAGGACGACTGGCGCTGGCACATGTACGACACCGTCAAGGGCGCCGACTGGCTTGGCGACCAGGACGCGATCGAATATCTCTGCCGCAACGCGCCCGACGCGGTTTACGAGCTCGAACATTGGGGTCTGCCGTTCTCGCGCCGCGAGGAAGACGGAAAAATCTATCAGCGTCCGTTCGGCGGCATGACCACGCATTACGGCAAAGGCACCGCGCAGCGCACTTGTGCTGCCGCCGACCGCACTGGCCACGCCATGCTGCACACGTTGTATGGGCAGGCGCTGAAGCATTCGGCCGAGTTCTACATCGAATATTTCGCCATCGACCTGATCGTGGATGAGGAAGGCCGCTGCCGCGGCGTGGTTGCGCTCAATCTCGAAGACGGCAGCGTGCATCGTTTCCGCGCCGCCATGACGATCATCGCCACCGGTGGCTACGGCCGCACCTATTTCACCTGCACCGGCGCGCACACGCAGACCGGCGACGGCAATGCCATGGTGCTGCGCGCAGGCCTGCCGTTGCAGGACATGGAATTCGTCCAATTCCATCCGACCGGCATTTATGGCGCGGGCTGTCTCATCACCGAAGGCGTGCGCGGCGAAGGTGGCTATCTGGTCAATTCCGAGGGCGAACGCTTCATGGAGCGTTATGCGCCGTCGGCCAAGGATCTTGCCTCACGCGACGTGGTGTCGCGCGCGATGACCATCGAGATCCGCGAAGGCCGTGGCGTCGGCCCGGAAAAAGATCACATCTTCCTGCACCTCGATCACCTCGACCCCAAGGTGATCCACGAGCGCCTGCCGGGCATCGCGGAGTCGGCGCGCATCTTCGCCGGCGTCGACGTCACGCGCGAGCCGGTGCCGGTGCTGCCGACCGTGCATTACAACATGGGCGGCATCGCCACGAATTATCACGGCGAGGCGCTCACCAAGAAGAAAGGCGACGCCGAGACCGTCATTCCCGGCCTGATGGCGCTTGGCGAGGCGGCCTGCGTCTCGGTGCACGGCGCCAACCGGCTCGGCTCCAATTCGCTGATTGACCTCGTGGTGTTCGGCCGCGCTGCCGCGCATCGCTGCGCCGAGGTGCTCACGCCGGGCGAAAGCCAGCCCGATTTGCCGAAGGATTCCGCCGACAAGGCGCTCGCGCGCCTCGACCGCTTCCGCAACGCCTCCGGCGGCACGCCGACCGCGCAGCTCCGGCTGAAAATGCAGAAGGTGATGCAGAACAATTGCGCGGTTTTCCGCACCGGCGAGGTGCTGGAGGAAGGCCACAAGCTGATCCACGACGTCTACAACGGCATGGCGGACATTCACGTTACCGATCGCTCGCTGATCTGGAATTCCGACCTGATCGAGACGCTCGAGCTCGACAACCTGATCGCGCAGGCCGTCGTCACCATGGATTCGGCCGAGAACCGCACCGAAAGCCGCGGCGCGCACGCGCGCGAGGATTATCCCGAGCGCGACGACAAGAACTGGATGAAGCACACGCTGTCGTGGATGGATGAAAAGGGCAAAGTGAAGATCGACTACCGCCCCGTTCACACCTACACGCTCACCAACGACGTTGCCTATATCGAGCCGAAGGCGAGGGTGTATTGATTTCTGTCATTGCCGGGCTCGTCCCGGCAATCCCGATTAGGAAGGCAGTGCGTCCCTAAACGAGATGGCCGGCACAAGGCCGGCCATGACAAATAAAAGGAACTGATCTCAATGGTCCAACTCACGCTGCCGAAGAATTCCAAGATCACGCAGGGCAAGACCTGGCCGCACGCGCCCAAGGTCACGGATGAAACCGAATTCCGCGTCTATCGCTGGAATCCGGATGACGGCGCCAACCCCTCAATCGACACCTATTATGTCGACCGCGATGCGTGCGGGCCGATGATTCTCGACGCGTTGATCTGGATCAAGAACAACATCGACCCGACGCTTACTTTCCGCCGCTCCTGCCGCGAGGGTGTATGCGGCTCGTGCGCGATGAACATCGACGGCACCAACACGCTCGCCTGCACCAAGGCGATGGACGACGTGAAGGCGCCGGTGAAGATCTATCCGTTGCCGCACCAGCCCGTCGTCAAGGACCTCGTGCCCGACTTGAATAACTTCTACGCGCAATACGCCTCGATCCAGCCCTGGCTGAAGACCGACTCGCCGACGCCCGAAAAAGAATGGACGCAAAGCCACGACGACCGAGTCAAGCTCGACGGCCTCTACGAATGCATTCTGTGCGCTTGCTGCTCGACCGCGTGTCCGAGCTACTGGTGGAATTCCGATCGCTATCTCGGACCCGCCGCGCTGTTGCAGGCCAACCGCTGGGTCAAGGACAGCCGCGACGAGCACACTGGCGAGCGGCTCGACAATCTCGAGGACCCGTTCCGGCTCTATCGCTGCCACACCATCATGAATTGCTCGAAGGCGTGCCCGAAGGGCCTCAATCCGGCGAAGGAAATCGCCGAATTGAAGAAAAACATGGTCGACCGCCAAGTCTGATCTTCCGCCAAGCTACCCAAGCGCAAAAGAGAATCCTGCCGCGCAGAACGTGTGGCGACATGATGGCGCATGCCACCATGCCGACCACAATTGCGCCACGTGAGTCCGCCTTCCTTAAGCAATTGTGATTTGCCCGCCTTCGGTCATCCACGCGCCGTGCGCCGTGCGATGCACGATCCAAATAGCAACTTTGAATCGCGTATTAGACCCCAGACGAGGAAAGGCCTCCTGATGAAGCTCAAGTTTATCCTGCTCGCCGGCGCCATCGCTCCGTTCGTTACCGTTCCGCAGATCGGCGTCGCAGCAGAACGTCAATCCGACATCGTGGTTGCGCAACAGCAGCCGGCAGACGCCAAGCGCGACGACGAAAAACGTCAGCGCCCTGACGCGAAAAAACAACCTGAGAAAAGGCAACCGGCCAACGCCGAGCGCAAGCCGCAGGAAAAAGAGAAAGCCGCCAAGCCCGCCGCGCAAGATGCGAAGCCGGCTGCCGACCGCAAGGACGACAAGGACAAAGGCCGCAAACCGGCCGTGCAAAATGTGAAGCCGGAAAAGCCCGCTGAAAAGCCGCGGCAACCGGCGGCCGCGAAGCCAGCCGAGCAACAAAAGCCCGCCGCGGCGCAGCCTGCGCAGCAGCAAAAGCCGGCCGCGCAGCAGAAGCCGCAACCGGCAGGCGACAGGAACGCGGGCGGGCAGGATCGGCCGCGCCAGGGCGCGGATGCACAGCGCAACCGACGCATCGAGGATCTGCGCAAGGAGCGCAAGGAGACGCACGAGGGCAACCGCACGGTGATCCGCGAAAGCTCGCGCACCATCATCAAGGAAAACGGCCGCACCATCATTCGCCACGACGATGTCGAGCGCTTCCGCCGCAGCGGCGGCAACGTGCAGGTCACCAAGCGCGGCTCGGAAACCGTCAACACTGTCGTGCGCCCCGGCGGCGTGCGTATTGTCGACGTGGTCGATACCAACGGGCGGCTGGTCCGGCGCTCGCGCTGGGAGAACGGCCGCGAAGTCATCCTCATCAACAACAATTACGGGCCGCCGCGTCCGGGCTTCAGCTTCATCGTGGCGCTGCCACCGCCGGTCATCCGGATTCCGCGCGAGCATTACATCGTCGAGGCAGACCGCGCCGACCGTGCCCTGCTCTATGCGACGCTGATCGCGCCGCCGGTCGACCGCATCGAGCGCCCCTACACGCTCGAGGAAATCCGCTACAGCCCGACTGTGCGCGAGCGCATGCCGCGCATCGACCTCGACACCGTCACATTCGACACCGGTTCGTGGGAATTGGCGCCAGATCAGGCGCGATTGCTTGAGCCGATTGCGGCGGCGATGAAGCAGGCGATCGATCACAATCCGAACGAGATATATCTGATCGAAGGCCACACCGACGCGGTCGGCTCCGAGGAAGACAACCTGTCGCTCTCCGACCGGCGCGCGGAAGCAATCGCCGAAGTGCTGAGCGAGAGCTTTGGGATTCCGCCGGAAAACCTGACGACGCAGGGCTACGGCGAGCAGAACCTGAAAGTGCGGGTGCAAGGCCCGGAGCGCCGCAACCGCCGCGTCACGGTGCGGCGCATCACGCCGCTGCTGACGGGTAAAAACCAAGATTGATGGCAGGCGAGAGCCGCGACTCCGTTCATTCCCGCGCAAGCGGGAATCCGATTCTTTGCTCGTTGCTCCTGGGTCCCCGCTTTCGCGGGAACGAACGGTGATGGGCGCGATCGCCAATGTCGCGACGTGAGCTACTTGCAGGTGTTGCCGAGGCAGAGCTTTTCCAGTTCGGGGAACGGCTTGTAGGCGGCCTTCGCGCACAGCTCCGGCGGCGCCTCGACCAGTTGGCCGAGATGGCCCCCGTAGAAGTAGCCGACCCAGTCCTTGCTGCCGGTATATTCGTGATTGAAGTTGCGCGCGTTGCCGCGAACGCACGCGTAATAGACCTTTACCGGCCCGCCTTCATTGAGGATCGGATCGGTCACATAAGCGTCGCGGACATTGGTCGGATCGGCGACCAGGCGCGGAAAGGTCAGCAGGATTTCGTCTTTGTATTTCGCGGGGAAGATATTTTGCACGCCGACCGGCGGCTTGTCCGTCGAACAGGCCGCAAGCAGCGCGCCGAGCGCCGCCAGCGCACAAGTTCCGACGATGCCCCGCGAACGATGCCCGACCATGCAAGGGATATTTTTACCTTTTGGGTTCCGCCTGTCCACCGCCATTGGAACGGCGGCGCGCCTTTGTCGTTGCACTCAAGGGCCGCGCCCGAGCGAGCTTTCCATGACGAAACCCGACATCGGCCGCATTTGGGATCTGATGGAACAGGTCCGCTTCTGCATGCTGTCGAACTGGGACGGCACACGGCTGCACGCCCGGCCGATGGGCGCGTTCGTGCGGCGGAATGAAGGCGCGATCTACTTCTTCACCGATGCGCGCGCCCACAAGGACGACGAAATCGCTCGCTTTCCGCAGGTATGCGTCGCGTTCGCCGATCCGAATGACCAGAGCTATGTGTCGGTTTCCGGCATTGCCGAAATCAGCAGCGATCGCGCCAAGATCAGGGAATTGTGGGCCATTCCCGCCAAAGCCTGGTGGAAGGATCCCGACAACCCGAACCTGCGTCTTATCAAGGTGACGCCGCAGGATGCCGAATTCTGGGACGCACCGGGCAACATCGTCAGCAGCTTCAAGGTCGCACTCGCGCTGGTAAAGGGCAGCGTGCCCGACCACGCCGGCCAGCACAAGAAAGTCACGATGTGAGCGCGGTCAGGATTTGAGCCGCTTCTTGCGCTGCCTGAGCGTGCGCAGCCGCAAGGCATTGAGTTTGATGAAGCCCTCGGCGTCGCGGTGATCGTAGGCGACCGCGCCTTCCTCGAACGTCACCAGGTCCTGATCGTACAACGAATATTTGCTCTCGCGCCCGACCACGATGGCGTTGCCCTTGTAGAGCTTGAGCCTCACCCGGCCTGTGACGAACTCTTGAGACTTGTCGATAGCGGCCTGCAGCATTTCGCGCTCCGGCGCGTACCAGAAGCCGTTATAGACGAGTTCGGCGTATTTCGGCATCAACTCGTCTTTCAGATGCGCCGCGCCGCGGTCGAGCGTGATCGACTCGATGCCGCGATGCGCCGCCAGCAGGATGGTGCCGCCCGGCGTCTCATACATGCCGCGCGACTTCATGCCGACGAAACGGTTTTCGACGAGATCGAGCCGGCCGATGCCGTTGGCGCGGCCGAGCTCGTTGAGACCGGCGAGTAACGTGGCCGGCGACATCTTCTTGCCGTCGATCGCAGTCGCGTCGCCGCGCTCGAAATCGACGGTAATGTAAGTCGGCTTGTCGGGCGCTTTCTCTGGATCGATGGTGCGCGAATAGACGTAATCCGGCACTTCCTGGGCGGGGTCTTCCAGCACTTTGCCTTCCGAGGACGCGTGCAGCAGGTTGGCGTCGACCGAGAACGGCGCGTCGCCGCGCTTGTCCTTGGCGATCGGAATCTGGTGCGCTTCCGCGAATTCGATCAGCTTGGTGCGCGACGTCAGATGCCATTCCCGCCACGGCGCGATCACGGTCACGTCCGGCTTGAGCGCGTAATAAGCGAGCTCGAACCGCACCTGATCGTTGCCCTTTCCGGTCGCGCCGTGCGCTACCGCGTCGGCGCCGACTTTTTCGGCGATCTCAATCTGCTTCTTGGCGATCAGCGGCCGCGCGATCGACGTGCCGAGCAGGTATTGCCCTTCATAGAGAGCGTTCGCC
Organism: Pseudolabrys sp.; assembly: GCA_049680165.1. Taxonomy (GTDB): domain Bacteria; phylum Pseudomonadota; class Alphaproteobacteria; order Rhizobiales; family Xanthobacteraceae; genus Pseudolabrys. Next base: position 1,611 of record JBAUHH010000053.1, on the reverse strand, counting down.
CGGAACATCGGGAAAACGTAGTCGCGCACGAATTCCTCGCGCAGGTCCTCGATGAAAATGTTTTCCGGCTTGATGCCGAGCAGCAGCGCCTTCTTGCGCGCCGGCTCGAGCTCTTCGCCCTGGCCGAGGTCGGCGGTGAACGTGACGACCTCGCAGCCATAGGTGGTTTGCAGCCACTTCAAAATGATGGACGTGTCGAGCCCGCCCGAATAGGCGAGCACGACTTTCTTAACGTCCTTTTTCGTCCCGTCTTTGGCCATTGGAATTGCCGTCTCGCCTGAAATTCGCCGGGACTATAGGGCGAAAGGTAAACGCCGCAAAGTGCGCGCGCACATTAACCTCATCGCCGGATGCCGCTACTCCACCTTCGTATGCTGCGATAAACCCGCGTGCAAACCGTGCAACCGCGAGCAAGCCAATGTCAAAAATTAACGCCACCATTGCCGCCGCTCTTGCAGCCGCGGCATTCACGTTTACCGCCGCGCCTGCGCTCGCCGCGCAGTGCAATCACAAGGGCGGGTTCAACGCCTTCGTGACCGACTTCAAGAAAGAAGCCGCCGGCAAGGGCATCTCGAAGCGCGGCCTCGCCGCGCTCGACGGCGTCACGCTCGACCAGGCGGTGCTGGCCGCCGACAAGCGCCAGGGCGTGTTCAAGCAGACCTTCGAGCAGTTCTCCGGCCGCATGATCTCCAAGGACCGCCTCGTGAAGGGCGCGCGGCACATGCAGCAGAGCGCCGCGATGCTCAGCCGCATCGAAAAGAAATACGGCGTGCCGGGCTCGGTCGTGGTCGCGATCTGGGGCCTGGAGACCGACTATGGCGTCAACATGGGCAAGATGTCGGTCGTGCGTTCGGTCGCAACGCTCGCCTATGACTGCCGCCGCACCGACAAATTCCAGGCCGAGCTCGCCGACGCACTGCGCATCGTCGACCGCGGCGACATGGCGTCGGCCGACATGAAAGGCGACTGGGCCGGCGAAATCGGCCAGACCCAGTTCCTGCCGTCGTCCTATGTGAAATACGCCGTCAACCTCGACGGCCGTGGCCGCCCGGACCTGATCCGCAGCCAGTCGGACGTGCTGGCGTCCACCGCCAACTATCTCAAGAGCCATGGTTGGCAGCGCGGCGCGGGCTGGAATCCCGGTGAGCCGAACTTCGAGGTGATCAAGGAGTGGAACAAGGCGGACGTTTACGCCCGCACCATTGCGCTGTTCGCCCACAAGCTCGATGGCGACAAGCCGTCAAAGTCGGCGGAAGACACCGCGCCGAAGAAGCAAAGCCCGCAGGTCGCGCGCAACAAGCAATCGCGGCGCTAAGCCAGCCTCATCGTTAAATTCAATCGCCGGGCCTCGCGCCCGGCGATTTTGTTTTGGGGTCACGGCGTCGAACGCGGCTTGCGTCCGAACAGCTTCATCACGAAATCATGCGGCGGCGTCGCGATGCGCTCGATCGCGCGCTCGATCGCCTCGTCGCTCAGCCGCGTGCGTGGCCAGCGGTAGATCAGCTCATAACCAAGCCAAAAGATAAGAAATGTGAACACGCCGGAGAATATGGCGTCGGTAAAGAAATGCCCGCCGGCGATGATGCGCAGCGCGCTCATGCCGGCGGTGAG
>JBAUHH010000052.1:0-12021 GCA_049680165.1 Pseudolabrys sp. | reverse complement strand
GTCATTGCCGGGCTTGTCCCGGCAATCCCGATTGATTGCCACTGCCGTACCTACCTAAGCGAGATCGCATCGGAGGTCGGGCTTGCCCGACCTCCGCAATATTACATGGCACAAGTCGGGTAAACCCGACCTGTGATGACAAGCCCGGCGATGACATTCTGGTGGGGTGGTTACTGCTCCAGCCGGTCGACGAACCACTTGAGCAGGCGCAGCCAGATCTCGTCCTTGCCCACCGTGTCCTCGATGCCGTGCTCGAGGTTGGGGTTGTCGTTGACCTCCATCACCACGATGCCGTGCTCGGACTGCTTGAGGTCGACGCCGTAGAACCCCTGCCCGATCGGCTTGGCCGCCCGCACGGCAATGTCCATCACCTCACGCGGCGCCTCGTCGAGATCGAAGGCGCGGAAGCCACCCTCGCGCGAGGAGCCGTCGGCCTTGTATTTGACGATCTGCCAATGGCCGCGCGCCATGCGGTACTGGCAGACGAACAGCGGCTCGCCGTCGAGGATGCCGACGCGCCAGTCGAAATCGGTCGGCAGGAATTTCTGCGCCAGGATCAGATCGGTTTCCTCAAACAGCTCCTCGGCCACGCGGCGGAATTGCTCCGGCGTATCGACCTTGTGTACTCCGCGCGAGAACGAGCCGTCCGGAATCTTCACGATGAGCGGCAGCGCCAGCTCGTCCATCGCGCGCGTGAGGTCGCTCTCTTCGGCCAGCATCATGGTCGGCGGCGTCGGCACCTGGTTGGACGCCAAAAGCTCCATCAGGAAGACCTTGTTGGTGCAGCGGATCATCGAGATCGGATCGTCGATGACCGGCATGCCTTCCTGCCAGGCGCGGCGCGCGAAACGATAGGTGTGATTGTCGATCGACGTGCCCTCGCGGATGAACAGGCCGTCGTATTCGGCAAGCTCGTCGAGTTGCCGGCGCGTGATCGGCTCGACGTCGACCGACATCTTCTCCGCGATGCGCGCGAAATGCTTCAGGGTGGCGATCGACGACGGCGGCACTTTCTCGTTCGGGTCGTGCAGCACGGCGAGATCGTACTTGGCGACGCTACGCGCCTTGGCGTCGCGCCATTCGCGCCTGGTGTGCTGATGCAGCGCCTCGCGCAGGAAAGCGCCCTCGCCGTTCACCAGCCGCGTGATGGTGCGCGGGCGGATGCGCTCGATCGTCAGCCACGTTCCCGGCGCGACCGTGACTTCGAGCGCGGGACAGCGGAACCAGTCGAACAACATGCGGCCGAATTGCTCGAAGCGCGCATCGCGCGCGATGCCGAAGCAGACCAGCAGCCGGATTTCCTCTTCCGGCTGGAAATCGGATTTGCGCGCGCACTTGTTGAGCTCATCTTCGAGCTCGGGCAGCGCGTGCTCATAGAGTTTCGCCTCGCGTAGCTCGAGCATGGTCTCGACGGTCGGCACGATGCGATGGCCGCGCGCCTCGGCGAGCAGCGAGGCGTAATAGCCCTTCGACTGGTATGCGTAGGAGCGCGACAGGTTGACGAGCTTCGGCCGCCCCATGTCGAACAGGCGCGGGCGCGCGAGATATTCGCTGGTGGTGATGACCTTGTGCGGCGTGTCCGCGTTCGGCAGGTCCTTGGGACTGTCGACGAGCACGACCCAGCCGGTCATGGCCGAACTCTCGTTCCGCCACATGACGCAACACGCACGCTTCGGTCTGGGCTAGGCATTGGGTCCAGAAAGGAACGGCATCGGCTTCGCGACACGCACGACCTTGTTGAGCGGCACCGGCCCGGCGGCCATCCCCGCAGCAGAAACACCACTAGCATAACATTGTCCGGTTAAGTGGAAACTGCCGTGCGACTCAGGCCGCCGGCCGCGGGGGATAAAGCGGCTTGTCGAAACGCAGCGCATCCTCGCCGTCGTCATAGTAGCCCGCGCGCTGTCCGAACTGCCGATAGCCCGCCTTGCGATAAAGCGCGATCGCGGCGGCGTTGGAGACGCGAACCTCAAGCCGCATCAGCGCATAGCCGCGTTTGCCGGCGGCGCTTTCGGCGGCGGCTAGCAGCAATGGCCCAGCGCCGTGGCCGGCGAAACGGGGCTCGACCGCGATCGAATAGAGCCGGGCCGCGGCCGAGCGCGGGTGGAACAGCACCAGGGCATAACCGGCAAGTTCCCCTGCCCGCCCGGCCACGATGAGGGCGGCATTCGGCGTGGTCAGGAAATGGCGGAAGCTGCGGCGCGAAATCCGGTCGGTCGTAAAGAGCAGATCTTCCAGCGCCGTCAAACCCTCCAAATCCGCAAGTGCGCCGGGGCGCGGATCGAAGGCGGGGACAAGCTGCCGGGCAAGAGCGGAGCGCATTGCCGCTAATCATCCGCCGGGCCGGTGCGCCGCGCAAGGACGTCAGACATGGGCTTTCCGAAAGTCCCCTAGCATTCGCGACCATCGGCTCCTTGCCTAACGCATCCCGATTTGCATTGATAATCGGAACAAAACTGCCGCCAAAACCGGGCCCAAAGTCTCGGCCGGCGGACTCTAAAAGCCACCTTGGGAGGATGCTCATGTCGCTTGTCAAAACCCTGCTTTCGCTTGCGTTCGCGATGGCGCTTACCGCCGGGCCGGCGCTCGCACAAACCGAAATCAAATTCGGCCATGTCGGCGAGCCCGGTTCGCTGTTCGACCAGTCGGCGCAGGAATTCGCCAAACGCGCCAACGCCAAGCTCGGCAGCAAGGCGAAGGTCGTCGTTTACGGCTCGAGCCAGCTCGGCAGCGACGGCGAAATGATGAAGAAGCTCAAGCTCGGCACCATCGACCTCGCATTGCCCTCGACGGTGATGTCCTCGCAGGTACCCGCATTCGGTCTGTTCGAAATGCCCTACCTCGTGAAAAATCGGGAGCATATGGCGAAAATTCGCGATCAGATCGTCAACCCGACCCTGGTCCCGATTGCATTGAAGTCCGGCTATCGGATCATCGGCGTGTGGGAAAACGGCTTCCGGCAGATCACCAACAGCAAGCATCCGATCAAGGTGCCGGACGATCTCAAGGGTATCAAGTTGCGTGTTCCGGGCGGCACCTGGCGCGTGAAGATGTTCAAAGCCTACGGCGCCAATCCAAGCCCGCTGGCCTTCTCCGAGGTGTTCGTCGCCCTGCAAACCGGCGTGATGGACGGCGAGGAAAATCCGCTCGCCCAGATTTATCCGGCGCGCTTCTACGAAGTGCAGAAATATCTGTCGATGACAGGGCACGTTTACACGCCGGCCTATGTCACCGCCGGCGCAAGCTGGTCGCGCCTGCCGGCCGACGTGCAGAAAATCCTGACCGACATGGCAGTCGAGATGCAGCCGGAGGTCTACAAGATCGCCGCGGGGCTCGATGAGAGCCTGCTCAAGAAACTCAAGGACGCCGGCATGCAGGTGAACGAGGCCGACAAGAATGCGTTCATCGCCGCCAGCAAGCCGATCTACGAGGAATTCTCCAAGGAAGTCCCGGGCGGCAAGGAACTCATCGACAAATCTCTCGCGCTGGGTAAATAGTTTTACTGATTCAATATGGGGCCGCCTCGGGGGCGGCCCCTTCTCTTAGGAGCGTTGCTTGACTTTGGACCGCCTGCGCGCGGGCTTCGAGCGGGTGCTTGAGGCCATCGTCGTGATCCTCGTGACCGCACTGACGCTGCTCGTCATAGCCGGCTTCTGTTTCCGGTACGCTGGGTACGCATTGTCCTGGTACGACGAGATCGCCTCGGTCGGCCTGGTCTGGCTCACGTATTACGGCTCGGCGCTCGCGGCCTTGCGCGGCGCGCACATCGGCGTGCCTGGCTTCGTCAATGCCATGCCGCCGAAGGCGCGCGTGGCTGCGACGCTGTTTGCGGAAGCGGTGTTTTTCATCTTCTTCATCATGCTGGCCTGGACCGGGGCCGAAGTGCTGGTGGTGCTCGGCCACGACAATCTGGTCAGCCTCGAGTGGATGCCGCAGCGCGTAACCGCCTCCGTCATCCCGATCGGCGCGGTGCTGATCGTCATCGCGGAAGCATTGCGCCTGCCGAAGCTGATGCGCGACGCGCGCGACAAGGGCTTCATCGACACCGAAGCGATCGAGGCGATGTCGCACGGCGCGCCTGATACGAGCGGCGGCACCGGAACGCGCAAATGACGATCACGCTGATGCTGATCGGCATGCTCGCGCTGGCGGTGCTCAATGTGCCGATCGCGGTCGCGCTCGGCTTTGTCGCGATGGTGGCGGTCGCCGTCATCCAGGGGCCGCATATGCTGCCCAATCTGGCGCTGGAGATGTATGACGGCGCCTCCAGCTTCCCGCTGCTGGCGATCCCGCTTTTCATCCTCTCCGGCTCGATCATGAATGCCTCGTCGATTTCGCGGCGGCTGATCGCGTTCGCCACATCGCTTGTGGGCTTTATCCGTGGCGGCCTGTCGATGGTGTCGATCGGCACCTCGGTGTTCTTCGCCGAGATTTCCGGCTCCGCCGTCGCCGACGTCGCCGCGCTCGGCACCATGCTCATTCCGGCAATGAAAAGCCGCGGGTATTCGAAGGAAGTCGCGGCAGCGACAATGTCTTCGGCGGCGAGCCTTGCCATCATCATCCCGCCCTCGATCCCGATGATCCTTTATGCGGTGATGGCGCAGACGTCGGTGGTGAAGCTGTTCGTCGCCGGCATCATCCCCGGGCTGATCGGCGCACTCGCGATGGCGGCGGCGGCCTATTACCACGCGGTCAAATACAACTTCCCGCGTGAACAAGCCTTCCGGCTTTCCGAGGTCTGGCGCACGTTCAAGGAAGCGCTGTGGGCCTTCATCCTGCCGATTGCGATCCTGGGCAGCATCTTCGGCGGCATCGTCACCGCAACCGAAGGCGCCGGCATGGCGGTGGTCGCCTCGATCGTGGTCGGCGGTCTGATCTACCGCGATCTCGACTTCCGTGAGCTGAAAAAAGCCTGCATCGACGGCGGCATCCAGACCGCGGTGGTGATGCTGCTGGTCGCATCGTCGGCGCTGATCGGCACGTTCCTGACCGAAGCGCAATTGCCGCAGGCGCTCGGCCATGCCATCACGCAGATCACCGACAACAAATACGTCGTGCTGCTGCTGCTCAACGTCGCCTTCCTGATCCTCGGCATGTTTCTGCATTCGGCGGCGGCGATCATTCTCGTGATCCCGATCGTGATGCCGATGGTCAACGCGGTCGGCATCGATCCGATTCATTTCGGGCTGGTGGTGACGCTCAATCTCGCGATCGGCCAGCAGACACCGCCGGTGGCGAGCGTGCTGATGACCGCGTGCGCCATCGCCAAGGCCGACATTTGGGAGACGACGAAGGTCAATATCCCCTACATCGCGGCGCTGCTGCTCGTGCTGTTCCTGTGCACCTACGTGCCCGTGATTTCGCTCGGGCTGGTGCACTTGTTCTACGGCGGCTAGCGACTGAGTTCGGCGCGCACGATTTTGGCGCCCTCGACCATCGCTTGCATTTTGCCGAAGGCAACCTCGTGCGGCAGGTATTTGAGCCCGCAGTCCGGCGCGACGATCACGTTTTTCGCATCGACATGCGGCAAGGCGCGGCGGATGCGTGCCGCAACCGTCTCCGGATTCTCGATGGCCATGTCGGAAAGATCGAGCGTGCCGAGGATGATGGTCTTGCCCGGCAATTTCTCCAGCACGGCGCAATCGAGATTGGATTGCGCGGTTTCAATCGAAACTTGCTTGACCGGCGAGTTCGCCAGCTCCGGCAGGAAGGAATAGCCTTCCGGCCGCACGTGAATAATCGCGGCATAGCCGAAGCAGATGTGCACCGCGGTCTGTCCGGTGACGCCGGCGAGCGCGGCATTGAGCGCCTTCAATCCGTATTTGCGCGCCTTGTCCGGCCGCGCCTGCATGTAGGGCTCGTCGATCTGCACGAAGTCGGCGCCGGCGGCGAACAGGTCCTTGATCTCGGCGTTGACGGCGGCGGCGTAGTCGAGCGCCATCTCCTCCTCGTCCTTGTAGAAATCGTTCTGCGCCTGCTGCGACATCGTGAACGGGCCAGGCACCGTCATCTTGATTGCCCGGTCGGTGTTGGCGCGCAAGAACTGCACGTCGCGCACCTCGACCGGATGCTTGCGCCGCACCTTGCCGGCGACGCGCGGTACAGGATTCGGGTGGCCGGAGCGGTCGAGCGCGGTGCCGGGATTGTCGATGTCGACGCCTTCGAGCGCGGTCGCGAAGCGGTTGGAGTAGCTTTCGCGCCGCATCTCGCCGTCGGTAATTATGTCGAGGCCGGCACGCTCCTGCGCGCGGATCGCGAGCAGCGTAGCGTCGTCCTGCGCCTGGTCGAGATATTCCGGCGCGACGCGCCAAAGCTCTCTGGCGCGCACGCGCGGCGGAAAGCGGCCCGCCAGTTTCTTGCGGTCGATCAGCCATTCCGGCTGGGCGTAGGAACCGACCAGCGAGGTCGGCAACAACGGCAGGGCCATCGCGATGCTTTCGTTTTCCTCACGCGATCCTAACACCGCCCCGCCGTCATGGCACCCGCTTCATCGCCGCCACGCAAATCGCGCTGATGACGCCGGCCGCCGCGACATAGGCCGCGATGTACCACGGCTGATTGCCATTGGCGTGCAGCAACGCGGTGGCCGCGAGCGGTGTCAGCGACACCGAGAAGATCGCGCCGATCTGATAGATCAGCGAGACGCCGGTGTAGCGCACGCGCGTGTCAAACAGGTCGCAGAAGATCGCCGCCTGCGGCCCATAGACCGGCGCATACAGCACGCCAAGCATCAGCACGATGGCCGCGCAAGCGAGAAACGCGCTGCCGGAATACTGCATCAGCCACAATGCCGGGATCGTGCCGAAGCCGCAAATCAGCGAGAACGTGATGTAGATTTTCTTGCGGCCAATACGGTCGGCGAGCCTTGAGCTGTAGGGGATCGTGAAGATCAGCACAAAGGCCGCAAGCGTTATTCCCGCGAGAACGGTCGTGCGCGGAATTTTCGCGACCGTCGTGAGATAAGACAGCGGGAAGATGGCGTAGATCGTGAAGATGATGCCGTCGATCAGCCTGGCGCCCCAGCCGAGCACGATCGTGCCGGGATAGTCACGCAGCACTTCCAACATCGGCACGCGGGCGATTTCCCGCTGCGCCTGCTTGGCGAATTCCGGCGTCTCCAGCACGCGCAGGCGGATGAACAGGCCGACCGCCAGTAGGAAAATGCTGAACATGAACGCGACGCGCCAGCCCCAGGACACGAAGTCCTGATTGCTGAGCGCATAAGAGAGGAACGTCACCACGCCGGTGCTGCAGCAAAGCCCGATCGCCAGCCCGAACTGCGGGAACGAGGCGTAATAGGACTTCTCGTTCGGCCCGGCGAATTCATACGACATCAGCACGGCGCCACCCCATTCGCCGCCGAGCGCGATGCCCTGGATGAGCCGCAACGCTAGCAGCAAGATCGGCGACCAGATGCCGACCTGCGCATAGGTCGGCAGCAGGCCGATCATGAACGTGGCGACGCCCATGATCATGAGCGTGAGGACGAGCAGCGGCTTCCGGCCGATGCGGTCGCCGAAATGCCCGAACAGCAGCCCGCCGAACGGCCGGATCAGGAATCCGGCGGCGAAGGTGCCGTAGGCGAGCATCGTGTTGACGAATTCGTCGCCCTTCGGGAAAAAATACTGATTGAAGATGGCGCCCGCCATCGTGGCGTAGATCAGGAAGTCGTACCACTCGATGGTGGTGCCGACGAGACTCGCCAGCGCGACGCGCCGGATTTCGCGTTGACGGTCGGAGCCCGCCGAAACGTTGCCCGAAACTACCGTGGTCATGGCCTTCCCTCCCCCTTGATTTTATTCAGTTCGGCGCGCGCAGCCGAGCGATCGATGTCGTCAGATCTTCCACGTTTTCAACGGCCGGATCCGCCGTCAGCGCCGGCACCTCCGCGTGCTGCGAGGCATCGCGGAAATGAATCGGCTCGAGCGGCGTTCGGTTGACTTCGAGCTTGAAGATATCGAAGCGGTTATAGTGCCCGAGTATGTCGTGATACTGCTTGGGCTCGATGCAGCGGCTGAGATCGATTTCGGCGTAGACGATCCCTTCGTGGTCGATAATCGGATCGCCGACCAGCCGGCCGTCCGGCCCGTAAATGCCGGAAAACGCGTTCGGCGTGCCGGTCAGCATCTTTTCCTGCTGCGGCGTCGGCTTGAGCGTCGCCACCAGCTCCGGACTCATGGCGGAGCAGGCGACGATGGTGAAAATTTTCCCTTCGAATGAATGCGCGCCGGCGCGGATGCGGATCGCTTCCGGCATGTCGTAGTTGGCGATGAAGGGAAACGCGATGTAGTTCGCCACGTGAATGAGTTCGCCCTGCGCCAGCAAGGTGTAGCGCGCGAGCGTGTTGGTGTTCTCGCCGCAAGCCAGTACGCCGAGCGGGCCGAATTTCGTTTCGTGCACGCGCAGGCTGCTGCCGTCGCCGCTCGCCCAAGTCAGCTTCTCCGCGAAGGTTGGCACCAGCTTGCGGTGGCGCGCGATCAACCCCTCCGGCCCGATGACCAGGTTGGTGTTGAACACCGTGCCGAGGCTGTAAGGCACGCTCTCGTTGACACCGATGACGATGGTGACGCCAAACCGCGCCGCCACCTCGCAGAGCTTGTCGACTTCCGGCCCGGGGACCTGCACGGAGCTTTGCTGCAAGCGCGCAAACCACGGGCTGCCCTCGAGCGGCGACATGTACCAGTTCCAGTACGGATAACCGGCGACGAAGACTTCCGGGAAAACGACGAGCTGCGCGCCGTTCGCGACGGCGTCGCGCGTCAAGGCGCAGGCCTTTTCAACGGTGGCGTTGGCGTCGAGGAAAATCGGGGCGGCCTGGACCGCGGCGGCCTTGAACGCTTTGAACTGCACGGACGCTCTCCTGCTGACGGCCGAATGCTAGCGGCGCAGCCGGGGAGGCCGGAGCGGAATTGGCGGGACTTGTTCCGCTGTACGGAACGCGGAATAATCGTTTTACAGGCTATTTCTGCGGTCTGTGTTCCAGCGTTTCGCAGTGCGATATGCCTAAAAACGCCAAGGCCAACAGCGCGCGCTCAGGCATCAAGGTGATCGAGGTCGCCGGCGCGATCCTCGAATTGCTGGCGCGCGCGGAAAAACCGGTCGCGCTGCGCGAGCTTGCCAGCGCGGGGCATATGTCGCCCGGCAAGGCGCATCGCTATCTCGCGAGCTTTCTCGCCAGCGGCTTGGCGCGACAGGACCCCGACACGCGCCGCTACATGCTCGGGCCGCTCGCCATGCGGCTCGGGCTCGCTGCGCTCAACGCGCACCAGCCACTGCGCGACGCCATCGCGCTCCAGCGCGACTTGCGCAATCGCCTCGACGAGACGCTGGTGCTGTCGGTATGGGGCGCGCAAGGGCCAACGGTCGTGCATGTGGAAGAAAGTAGCCAACCGATCGTCATGACGATGCGGATCGGCGCCGTGCTGCCGATGCTCGCGACCGCGACCGGCGTGGTGTTCGCCGCGCATCTGCCGCCGCATTTCACCGCGCCGCTGATCGAGGTGGCGCTCGATGCCGACGACACGTCAAATCTGTTCGCGCGCGACCGCCCGTCGCTCGACCGCCTTATCCGGCAGGTGCGCGCGCAAGGTTACGCGTATAACGAAGGACACCTGATGCAAGGCATTAATGCCGCCGCGTTTCCGCTCATCGATCGTTCGGCGAATCTGGTCGCGGTGATGGCGGTGATGGGGCGCGATGCCAAGCTCAATCCGCGCGACGGCGCAAAAACGATTGCCCAACTGATGGACGCCGCCAGAAATTTCCGCGGCTAGGGCGCGATCAAGTTGCCGCCTCAAGGCTCATCGCCAGCACGCGCGCGACATGCAGCGCTTCGCGGCCACTGCCGTCGTGGATCTGGTGACGGCAAGAGGTGCCATCGGCGACGACGAGCGTATCGGGCGCGCTCTTGCGCACCGCCGGCAGCAGCGACAGCTCACCCATCTTGAGCGAGACATCGATGGTCTCGGCGGCGTAGCCGAACGCACCCGCCATGCCGCAGCAACTCGACTCCACCGTGTCCACCTTGAGATCGGGAATGAGCTTGAGCACCGATTGCACGCTGCCCATGACGTCGAATGCCTTCTGGTGACAATGGCCGTGCAGCAGCGCCTGCTTCGGCAGCGAGCCGAGCGGCAAAGTGAGCCGGCCCTCCTTCTGCTCGCGCACGAGGAACTCCTCGAACAGAAATGAATTCGCCGCAAGCGTTTGCGCGGCTTCGTTGCGCATCAGCGCGGGCATCTCGTCGCGGAACGTCAGGAGGCAACTCGGCTCGAGACCGACCACCGGCACGCCCCGGCTGACGAAGGGCGACAGCGCCGCCAGCACGCGCTCGGCCTCGCGCTTTGCCTCATCGACGGCACCGACCGCAAGGAACGTGCGGCCGCAGCAGAGCGGGCGCTTGCCGTCCGTCGGCGTTGCCGTGTGTACGCGGTAACCGGCGGCGGTGAGCACGCTGAGCGCGGCGTCGAGATTTTCCCGCTCGAAATAGCGGTTGAACGTATCGGCGAACAGCACGACTTCGCGCTGCGGTTCGCCCGTATTGATTTTCCAGTCGGAGCGGTCGCGGAATGTGTCCGGCCGCCACTTCGGCAGACTGCGCCGCGTCGAGAAGCCGGCAAAGCTTTGCGACAGGCGGCGCAGGAGCGGCACGCGGTCGCGCAGGTTGAACAGCCACGGCCTGCGCGCGGCATGAGGCGCATAGCGCGGCAGCCAGCCGACGAGGCGGTCGTGCAGCGAATAGCCGTGTTTCGCCGCGCGCGCCGCCTGCGCCTCGATCTTCATGCGCGCCATGTCGACGCCGGTCGGGCATTCGCGCCGGCAAGCCTTACAGGACACGCACAACGACAGCGCTTCCGCCACTTCGTCGGAAGCGAGCGCGTTCTTGCCGAGCTGGCCGGTGACCGCGAGCCGCAGCGTATTGGCGCGGCCACGCGTGACGTCGCGCTCGTCACGGGTGGCGCGATAGCTCGGGCACATCGCGCCGCCGGCAAGCTTCCGGCAGGCGCCGTTGTTGTTGCACATCTCGATCGCGCCCTGGAATCCGCCGCCAGCGCCGGGATAGGCTGACCAGTCGAGATGCGTCGCGATGTCCTCGCCGTGATAGTCGGGCGGATAGCGGAACAGGCTGCGGTCGTCGAACTTCGGCGCGCGCACGATCTTGCCGGGATTGTAGAGGCCGTCCGGGTCGAAGCGGTCCTTCACCTCTTCAAACGCGCGCGCGAGCCGTGAGCCGAACATCACCTCGTTAAATTCAGAGCGCACGATGCCGTCGCCGTGCTCACCGGAATGCGAGCCCTTGTATTCGCGCACCATTGCGAACGCCTCTTCGGCGATTGCGCGCATGGCCTGCACGTCTTTCTCCTGCCGCAGGTTGAGCACCGGGCGCACGTGCAAGCAGCCGGAGCCGGCGTGCGCGTACCAGGTGCCGCGCGTGCCGTGCTTCTCGAACACCTGCGTGAGCCGCGTGGTGTAATCCGCGAGATGCTCGAGCGGCACCGCGCAATCCTCGACGAAGGACACCGGCTTTCCTTCGTCCTTCATCGACATCATGATATTGAGGCCACTTGTCCTCACGTCGGTGATCGAGGCTTGCAATTCCGGGCTGAGCACTTCGACCACGCCGCCCCATTTCGCGCCGGTCTTGTCCCAGCCGAAACCGAGATCACCGATCAGATCCTTGAGTTGCCGCAGCCGGCGCAGATTTTCCTCATGGTCGTCCTCGCCGAATTCGACCAGCAGCACGGCGGCCGGCGTTCCGCGCACGAATTTTTCCAGCGTCGGGCGGAACATCGCGATTTCGCTCGCGAGCTCGATCATGGTGCTGTCGATCAACTCGACGCCGATCGGCGCCAGCCGCACGATGTGTTGCGCGGCGTTCATCGCCTCGTAGAAGCTGCCGAAATGAACCGCGCCGACCGCGCGGCGGCCGAGCACCGGCCATAACTTGAGCTCAACGCGCGTGGAAAACGCAAGCGTGCCCTCGCCGCCGACCAGGATGTGCGACAGGTTGATGTCGTTCTT
>JBAUHH010000051.1:0-7632 GCA_049680165.1 Pseudolabrys sp. | reverse complement strand
ATCACCAGGCTCGCCATGCTGATCTTACAAGACATTCGTTTGTCTCAACTCAATCGGCTCAATCGACGCGGTATCGCTTGCGTCGCAGGTGCTTTCGAACTTTCAAGGGAAATCTGCGTCAGAAAATATTCCGGCCGCAGCAATGGCATTGCATTCGATTCGAGCAGGCAGGCTTATCGCGCGGATTGCATGGCGCGCTGTGTGAACCGGATCACGGAAATAACCGGCGCATGATGCTCACCCACGTCAGCATCACGGCGGCGTTCATCACCCTCCCAGGCGGCATCAGGCTAGCCGAACTTTTTTGCGCTGGCGAATGCGTAAGCGCTATTCGTCTCGCCCGGTGAGACTATTCGTGAAAAAAATCGGGGCTCTCTGTGGGCCGTTAGCCGCTTCCCTCGCCGCATTGCAGCGCGGCCGAGCGACGATCGCGTACCGGGGCAGGAACAAGTCGTCCTGTCCACGCGTTCGGCAGACAGACAAAAATCAGTGGGGCGACAAGGAGCTGATCCATGTCCAGTCCCACACGCCGCGCGCTCCTCGCGGGCGCCGCGGTCGCCGGCTTTGCGACCGCCGCCGCCGCGCAGGACGCCTCAAATCCTATCGTCGGCAACAAAGGCGGCACCATTCTTGGGCCGCGCAATCCCGACATTTCCGCGGAAAACAAGGATTTCCTGCATCCGCCCGGAACCGACCACGGCTCGATTCCGAACCTGCATTACGCCTTCGCCGACACGCACGTGAAGATGAGCCAGGGCGGCTGGTCGCGCGAGGTGACCGTGCGCGAGTTGCCGGTCGCGACCTCGATCGCCGGCGTGAACATGCGGCTCAACAAAGGCGGCGTACGCGAACTGCACTGGCACAAACAGGCTGAATGGGCCTTCGTGCTCGCCGGCAACGCGCGCATCACCGCGGTCGACAATGACGGGCACAACTTCACCGACGACGTGACGGTTGGCGATCTCTGGTATTTTCCCTCCGGTATTCCGCATTCGATCCAGGGTCTCGAACCGGACGGCTGCGAATTCGTGCTGGCGTTCCCCGACGGAAAATTCTCGGAAGATTCGACCTTCTCGATCACCGACATGTTCGCGCACATGCCGAAGGAAGTGCTGGCGAAGAACTTCAGCGTGGACAAGGCCGCGTTCGATCATATTCCGCGGAAGGAGCGCTTCATCTTTCCGGTCGCGCTGCCGCCCGCGTTAAACGATGACCGGATCAAGGATCCTGACGGCAAGGTCGCGCTCGACATGAAGTTCAAAATGATGGCGATGCAGCCGGATCAGGCTCCGGGCGGCACCGTGCGCGTCGTCGACATGCGCAACTTCCCGGTGTCGAGCGACATCGCGGCCGCGCTGGTCGAAGTGAAGCCCGGCCACATGCGCGAAATCCATTGGCATCCGATTTCGGACGAATGGCAATACTACATTTCGGGCCAGGGCCGCATGACCGTGTTCGGCGCGCAGACCAATGCGCGCACGTTCGACTATCGCGCCGGCCATGTCGGCTACGTGCCGAAATCGATGCCGCATTACGTCGAGAACACCGGCAATGAGCCGCTGCGCTTTCTCGAGCTGTTCGCCGCCGGCCGCTACATGGACGTGTCACTCGCGCAGTGGATGGCAAACACGCCGCACGAGCTGGTCGAGGCGCATCTCAACATCGACAGCAAGCTGGTCGATGCGATCTCGAAGGAGAAGCGCGCCATAGTGTAGCGAATGCTGCCAATTTTGGCGGCCTTTTCGGCCGATTCCGGCATGGTTCTTACAGCGTTATTGCGGAACCATGCCGCCGCCTGCCCGTTGACCTTGCAGGAAGACTGCCGGGCAAAACGAAAAGACCGTACTGCGTGTCATGGAAAAGATCGTCAAAGCAATCCTCAACGGCGCCTTCACGGCGGTGAAGGGCCCGCTGTTTTTCATCCTGATGGTGAGCGTCGTGCTTTCGGTCGCGCGGCATCCGCCGGGCCGTCTGGCGCCGGCGCGTGTGCGCAAGCTGCCGCACGCGTAGAAAGCGGCCAGCAAAGAACGCTATGATCGCCCTCCGTATCGGGAGGGCTTCATGCAGAAATCGATTGCGTGTCTTGCTGCGTTTCTCGCCGCCGTCACGCTCGCTTTGCCTGCGCGCGCGGCGAGCGATCTCGAGCGCGCCTACCGCGTCATCGCCGGCAAGCAATTTGTCGATCTCACCCATAGCTTCGGGCCGACGACGCCGGTGTGGTCCGGCTTCGGCCAGGCGAAGTTCACGCCGGCCTACGATCCGAAAACCAAGCGGACTTACACGATCAAGGAAGACGGCTTCCGCACGACCTATTACGACATGGTCGGGCAATACGGCACGCACGTCGATCCGCCGGCGCATTTCGCCCAAGACGGCATCACCATGGACAAGATCCCGCTCAAGCAGATGATCCTGCCGCTGATCGTGCTCGACGACACGCCGTATCTGGCGAAAGACGCGAACCACGCCTTCTCCGTCGCCGACCTCGATGCGTGGGAGAAGAAGCACGGCCGCGTGCCGCGCGGCGCGTTCGTGGCGCTGCGCACCGACATGTACAAGGACTGGGACAAGGACCCTGAGCGCTTCAAGCGCGCGCCGTTCCCGGCCTGGGCGTTCGAGACCATCAAGTTTCTCTACGAGCAGCGTGGCGTGACCGCGACCGGGCACGAGGCGATGGACACCGACACCACCGACAAGATGGAGTCGGAGACTTATATCCTCCAGCACGGGCACTATCAGATCGAGGTGATGGCCAACCTCGACAAGGTTCCGCCGAAGGGCGCGCTCATCGTGGTGACGTGGCCGAAAGTGCGCGACGGGCTTGGTTTTCCGGCGCGCGCGTTCGCGATATTGCCCTAGGCGACCGCGACGCAGTCGATCTCGACGTCGAACGGCCCCGGCCAGGAGTGGATGTACATGAAGATGCGCGAGGGCGGATCGTCCGGGAAATAGCGATCGTACACCGCGTTGAACGTCGAAAAATGCGTCTCGCCCGGCGTGCAATACACATTGCACTTGAGCACCTGCCGCAACGAGGAGCCCGCCGCTTCGAGGCACATCTTGAGTTGCTCCATCACACGCGTCGCCTGCGTCTCGAACGGCTGGCGCGTGATCTCGCCGGTCTGCATGTCGAACGGCGGCAGGCCGGATACGAAGACGAGGCCGTTCGCCACCGACACCGGATTGACGGCTTTGCCCTTGCGGTAACGCTCCAGATAGGTGGAAAGCGGCTCGACGCGCACGCGCTTGATCATGGGCAATCTCCCAAGGGTCCGGCACACGCTAGCATGCTTTCCGCTTTCATGGTTCGGCGGCGGCCGAACTGTCGGTGCTTGATTGCCGCCGGAAACCGCGCTTAGGCTGTCGCCATGACCGCCTCCGCCAACATGGTCGAAGTCGCCGCGCTCGTCGGCGACACGGCGCGCGCGACGATGCTCGCCGCGCTGATGGGCGGACAGGCGCTCACCGCCAGCGAGCTGGCGTACTGCGCGCGCGTCTCCCGCTCCACGGCCAGCGAACATCTCGGCAAGCTCGCCGCCGCGCGCCTGCTGACCGTGACGAGTAGGCGGCGCAACCGTTACTACCGCATCGCCTCGCCGCTGGTCGCGCGCATGCTCGAAAGCATCAAGGCGGTGGCGGCGATCGAGACACCGGCGCGCTATCAGCCGCGCTCGGCGCAGGACGACGCCCTGCGCTTTGCCCGCACCTGTTACGATCATCTCGCCGGACGTCTCGGCGTCGCGCTCGCGGACGCTCTGGTCGCGCGGCGTTACCTTGTCTTGAGCGAGGAGGGCGGCGCGCTCACCCGCGCAGGCGAACGCGCGCTCATCAAATTCGGCGTGGATTTTTCGCCGAAGCACGCCGGACGACGGATTTTCTGCCGCGCCTGTCTCGACTGGAGCGAGCGGCGTTATCACATCGCCGGCCTGGTGGGCGCGGAAATCTGCCGCCGTTCGCTTCAGCTCGGCTGGCTCAAGCGCGCGCGCGAGGGCCGCGCCATGCACTTGACGCCTGCGGGCCGCCGCGGCTTGCGGGAAACCTTCGGCGTCAGCTTCGACGCCTAGTCCTGCGCATCGCGCGTTTGCGATTTGCCGCAGGCCAAAGTTCCCGATCGCTCGATTTGTTATCGTCCGCTTAACCATCGCCGCAGCTTGGGCGCGCCGCGGTCACGCTTAAGCCATGCCTGCGAGCGATAGTGCCCGCTTTCCAGCAGGCGCAGGGCATGCAGGCAGTAACGGTCGCCATGTTCGACGAGGTCGAGCGGCAGCTCGCGCGGTTGGCGCGCGCCGCAGCGAGTTCAGCCCCGCCTCCCGAGCCCTTCATCGTGCCGCCGCCGTTAATCGTGGAGATCCCGATCGCGCCGCAGCCTGCCGTCCACCGGCAGGAACGACGTGGCGCCGTCATCGTTGGTGTGCTCGTTGCGGTGTTCTGTCTCGGCGCTATCGTCACACTTAACATCCTGCATCTCATCGACAGCTCCGAGACGCTCCGCGGCAAAGCGGCGGTCGACGCGGTCGCCGTGCGCATCCTCGCCGCCGAGTCGCGCGGCGCCGCCGAATTGAAGAACGCGCGCTCGAGCGCGACCGGCCCGGCGCAATTTCTCGACGACACCTGGCTCGAGCTGATTCGCGCCACGCGCCCCGATCTCATGAAGAGCCGCACGCGCGACGAACTCCTCGACCTGCGTCATGACCATGAGCTCGCGCGCGAGATCGCCGCGCGCTTCGCGGAGCGCAACGCGGCGATGCTGAAACGTCGCGGCCTGCCGGTGACCGCCGGCACGCTCTATCTTGCGCACTTCGCGGGCCCGGCCGGCGCGGCGGCGCTGCTCCTGGCGCCGGACATGGTCGACGCGGCAACGGTGATGGCCAAGGCGGATGCGAGCGGCAAGGCCACGCGCGAGCAGATCGTGAAGGCCAATCCCTTCCTCGACAAGTTCACGGTTGCCGACGTTCGCCGCTGGGCCGAGCGCAAGATGGAAGGGCCCGCGCTCGTGCTCACCGAACTTTTCTCGGCAAATACGAAGAAGTAAGCGCTTCGATGAATGCTGCGGCAGCGCCATCGCGCCGCATGCGCGATCCTCTTGCCCGCCGTCACGTATCGGCCCATAGCAATCGGAACACTCATCACGACGCCGACATTGTCCCGGCGTGCGCGCAGCGCCTCATGTCGCTACTCCGATAGGCTCGTCCGATGTCCGCTCAGCAGAACACCGCCCACACCAACCGCCTCGCGCAAGCGACGTCGCCTTATCTGCTGCAACATCAGCACAACCCGGTGGACTGGTGGCAGTGGGGGCCGGCCGCGCTCGCGGAGGCGAAGAAGTCGAACAGGCCGATTTTGCTCTCGGTGGGCTACGCCGCCTGTCACTGGTGCCACGTGATGGCGCACGAGTCGTTCGAGGACGAGACGACCGCGCGCGTGATGAACGAGCTGTTCGTCAACATCAAGGTCGACCGCGAGGAGCGGCCCGATATCGATCAGATTTACATGAACGCGCTGCATCTGTTGGGCGAGCAGGGCGGCTGGCCGCTGACGATGTTCTTGACGCCGGTGGGCGAGCCGGTGTGGGGCGGCACGTATTTTCCGAAGGAATCGCGTTTCGGGCGGCCGGCTTTCACCGACGTGCTGCGCGAGGTGTCGCGGCTGTTTCGCGAGGAGCCCGCAAAGATCGAGAAGAACCGCGCGGCGTTGCTGGCGCGGCTTGCCGATCGCGCGCGGCCCGCGAACAAGATCGTCATCGGGCTGAAAGAACTCGACGCCGCCGCCGGCCAATTCGGCAACATGTTCGACGGCATCAACGGCGGCTTGCGCGGCGCGCCGAAATTTCCGCAGCCTGCGATCCTCGAATTGCTCTGGCGCGCCGGCTTGCGCACCGGCGACGCGCGCTTTTTCGGCGCGGTGGAATTTTCGCTCGAGCGCATGTGCGAAGGCGGCATCTACGATCACCTCGGCGGCGGCTTCTCGCGCTATTCCGTGGACGAGCGCTGGCTGGTGCCGCATTTCGAGAAGATGCTCTACGACAACGCGCAGTTGCTGGAATTGCTGGCGCTGGCGCACGCACGCACCGGCAGGAAGCTGTTCAAGCGGCGCGCGGAAGAAACGGTCGGCTGGCTCAAGCGCGAGATGACCACCAAGGAAGGCGCGTTCGCGGCTTCGCTCGATGCCGACTCGGAAGGCG
This sequence comes from Pseudolabrys sp., assembly GCA_049680165.1. GTDB lineage: Bacteria > Pseudomonadota > Alphaproteobacteria > Rhizobiales > Xanthobacteraceae > Pseudolabrys. The sequence continues at coordinate 1,451 of JBAUHH010000051.1, read as the reverse complement.
AGGAGGGCAAGTTCTACGTCTGGTCGAAGGCGGAAATCTTCGCCGTGCTCGGAACGGACGATGCCGAATTTTTCGCGCGGCACTACGACGTGAGCGAGGCCGGCAATTTCGAAGGTCGCAACATCTTGAACCGGCTCGAGCGGCGCGACCGCAGCGACGCTGACGAGGCGCGGCTCAAGCCCATGCGCGCGAAATTGCTGGCGGCCCGGGAAAAGCGCGTGCGCCCGGGCCTCGACGACAAGGTCCTGGCGGACTGGAACGGGTTGATGATCGCGGCGCTGGTCAACGCCGGCGTCACGCTCGACGAGCCGGAATGGATCGCGATGGCGCAACGCGCGTTCGATTTCATCGTCGAGATGATGACCAAGGTCGACCTCGTCGGCCACTCGTGGCGGCAATACAAATTGCTGCTGCCGGGGCTGGCCTCCGATTACGCGGCGATGATCCGCGCCGCGCTCGCACTTTATGAGGCGCTCGGCAAGCCCATCTATCTCGATCTCGCGCTCACCTGGCAGCGCGCCTTCGACCGGCACTACGCCAACGCGGACAACGGCGGCTATTACCTGTCCGCGGACGACGCCACCGACCTGCTGCTGCGCCCGCATTCGACCGCCGACGACGCCACGCCCAATCCGAATTCGGTCGCGGCGCAAAATCTGGTGCGGCTCGCAGTCTACGCCGGCGACGAGCAATGGCGCGCCAAGGCCGACAAACTGTTCGACGGCATCCTCGGGCTCGCAGCGGAAAACCTGTTCCAGCATGTGGCGCTGCTCAATGCGCTCGACCTGCGCCTGCGCGCGGCCGAGATCGTAGTCACCGGGCGCGAGGCGAACCGTTTCGCGCAGGCCGCGCTGAAGCTGCCTTACCTCGACCGGCTTGTGCTGCGCGCGGCCACCGCCGACGCGCTGCCGGCCTCGCATCCGGCGCAGGCGAAACTTGCCTCGGGGCTGGAGACGGCGGCGTTCATTTGCGTGGGCGAGACCTGCTCGTTGCCGGTAAGCTCGACCAGCGAGATCGCGCCGGCGGTCGAGCGGATGCGGAAAAATCTCAAGTGAACGTGACGCGCGGCAGGGTTCACAAGCCGCAGCCGCGCGCTATAAAATCGGCTATTCGGTTGTCGTCAGGGGGCGACAGGACCGGAGCTTGAAATGCGCTTAATCCTCTCGCTTGCTGCCTTCCTGGCGCTCACCCCCATCACCGCCCACGCCGACGAATGGTGCGGCTTCGAGGCCAAGGCCGGATCGCAAGTCCGCTGCGGATTTTCCAGCCTCGCCGAATGCCAGCAGGCGCTCGGCGACAAGAAAGACGCCGTCTGCATGCCGGACCCGACGTTCGTCGAGCGCCGGCAGCGCGTGAAAGTGGCCGCGAACCGCGAATAGCCCCTCAAGAGCGGAACTTGAGGTTTTTCCGTGACAAATCGAGCACCGACTTCGCGCCCATCAGGCGCATGG
>JBAUHH010000050.1:0-6903 GCA_049680165.1 Pseudolabrys sp. | reverse complement strand
TTGGCGAGATCGACGTCGAACATGTGGATCTTGTCGTAGCGCGCCGCGATCTCGCCGCGCGGGTCGATCACGAAGCCGCGGTTGGCGGCGCGGTCGGGTGACACCTTGACCGCGAGCGAACCGACGTGAACGTAGATCGCGAGCGAGCGCGCCAGTTCACGGAAGGTCGCGAGCGAGGTGTCGGCGTCTTCCTCGGTGATGACGGTGAACAGCCGCTCACGCTTGACCTCCATGATGTTGGTCATTTCGGGCGTCTGCACGTAATCGGCGCCGGCCGCTTTCGCTTCGCCGATCATGCGCACGGCGGCCTCGACATTGGCGGCCGGAGTCATGCCCGAGCGCATCTGGATCATCGCCGCCTTGAACGTCGCCGACGTCATGCCTTCGCCCCGTCGCCCGCGAGAAGCGCGTCGAGCTTGCCGGCGCGCTCGAGCGCATGCAGGTCGTCGCTGCCGCCGACATGCGTTTCGCCGATGAAAATCTGCGGCACGGTCATGCGGCCCTGCGCACGCTTGATCATCTCTTCCCGGCGCTCCCAGTCGCGGCTCACGTCGATTTCCGTGAAGGCCGCGCCCTTCCGGCTAAGCAGAGCCTTGGCGGCGACGCAATAGGGGCAGTAGTGGGTGGTGTAGATTTCAATAGGGGGCATGGCTTCCGGGGCGTTATCGCGGCCCTTTTATATGGTTCGACCGGCTGCCGTCACAACCCGGGCGAAAACCAGCACATCCACGTGCGCCGCTCCAGCCCGCAGCAAGGCGCGGGCGCAGGTGTCGACGGTGGCGCCGGACGTGAGCACGTCGTCCACCAGCACCAGCCGCCGGCCGGCTACCTCAGCTTTGGCCTCGTTAGGCACGCGGAAGGCGCCCTGCACATTGTCGGCGCGCTCGGCTTTCGAAAGACCGACCTGCTGCTGGGTCGCACGCACCCGCTTGAGCGTGGCGGCGAGGACCGGCACGCCGCTGAGTTCGGAAATCGCAGCCGCGAGCGCCGCCGACTGGTTGAAGCGCCGCGCCCACAATCGCCGCCAATGCAGCGGCACCGGCAGCAGCGCGTCGGCGCCGTCGAGCAATTCGCGGCCGGCGCGCGCCATCCAGTGCCCCATCAGCGGCGCGAGATCGAGCCGGTCGCCGTACTTGAAGCCGTGCACCAGCGCGCGCGCGACGTCGTCATAGCGCACCGCGGCGCGGGCACGATCATAGGCCGGCGGATTGGCGATTGCGTCCATCGACAGTAGGCCGGGGCCGGGATCGTAGGTGAACGGAATGCCGAGCCGCGCGCAGAACGGCGGCTCGATCAGCGACAACTTCGACCAGCAGGTGGCGCACAGCCCGATGCCGTCGCCGAGCGGGTCGCGACATGACGGACAAAGCGGCGGCAGCGCGACGTCGAGCGTGAAACGTCCCGCTCGCCGCAACGCGGCCGCAGCGCGCGCGATGGGCGCGCGCAGCTCGGTAACTGTTTCAGCTATCGACATCTTTTCAGTATCGCGTCCTGTTGCCGCGCCGATGTGCCGTTTGCAGATAGGCTTAATCTTGCATTGGTTGTCTTTGCACGCAACGACCCGGTAATCCGTCCTGCTTGAAAGATGGATGCGCGGGTCATAGGCGAGCGAAGCGATGCCGTCCTTCGGACCGCTATGCCCGCGCATGACGGGCATATTTCCCGGCGGCGCTGGCGTATAACCCTGCCATGTCGCCTGTGTTGTTCGACCGCATGTTGCTGCGCTCGCGTCGCCGCCGCGCGCGCACGCTCGGGCCCGCGACGTTCCTGCTCGATCGCGTCGCCGACGATCTTGCCGAGCGGCTGTCCGCCGTATTGCGCACGTTCGCCGTTGCCGTCGATCTCGGCACGCCGGGCGATGCCGTGCGCCGCGCGATTGCAGCCGGCGGCAAGGTCACGACTGTCATCGCCGCCGAGCCCCATGCCGAAAATCTTTCACCTGACTTCCCGCGCGTCGTCGCCGACGAAGAGGCCTTGCCATTCGCCGACGGCTCGCTCGATCTCGTCGTGTCTGCGCTCGCGCTGCAATTCGTGAACGATCTTCCGGGAACGCTGGTGCAGATCCGCCGCGCGCTCAAGCCGGATGGGCTGCTTCTGGCAGCGCTTTCCGGCGGCGACACGCTGACCGAATTGCGCGAAGCATTCGCGTTAGCCGAAAGCGAGCGCGAGGGCGGCCTCTCGCCGCGCGTCGCGCCGTTTGCCGACCTGCGCGAAGCCGGCGCACTGTTGCAGCGCGCGGGTTTCGCGCTGCCGGTGATCGACAGCGAGCGCATCGTCGTGCGCTACGATTCGGCCTTCGCGCTGATGCACGATCTGCGCCGCATGGGCGCGACCAATGTGCTGAGCGAGCGCCGGCGCACGCCGCTCAAGCGCGCGACGCTCACCCGCATGGCGGGAATTTACGCGGAGAAGTTTGCCGACGCCGATGGCCGCGTGCGCGCCACCTTCGAGATCATCTGGCTGTCTGGGTGGGCGCCGCACGAAAGCCAGCAGAAGCCACTCAAGCCGGGCTCCGCGACGCGGCGGCTCGCCGACGCGCTCGGCGCAAAGGAAATTTCGGCGGGAGAAAAGCCGCAGCGCTAGCGGCTATTTCAGCGCGTCGGAGACGCTTTGATACATGCCTTGCACGGTGCCGCCCATGGCGTTCACGGCGGCCAAAATCGTGATCGAGATGCCGGATGCGATCAGCGCGTATTCGATCGACGTCGCGCCGTTACTGTCGCGGAGGAATTCCTGGAAGCGGCGGATCGCAACGAACGTGTTCATGACATGTCCTGTTCGAGCGTTGTGGCCGGGATCTACAGCAGCGCCATCAAGTGAGACACCAGCGGCACGTCGGCCGGCGGCATTTCATAGTCTCGCAACCGGTTCGGTTTCACCCAGGCAAGCTTCTGGCCTTCCGTCGGTGTGACATTTCCCTTCCAGCGCCGGCAGACATAGAGCGGCATGAGAAGGTGAAAGTCCGGATAGCTGTGGCTTGCGAAAGTGAGCGGCGCGAGACAGTCCTCGCTGACGTCGATTCCCAACTCCTCCTTCAATTCCCTGATCAGCGTCTGTTCAGGCCGTTCGCCTTCTTCGACCTTGCCGCCGGGAAATTCCCACAAACCCGCCATCGGTTTGCCGGCGGGACGTTCCGCGATGAGAACGCGTCCATCGGCATCGATGAGGGCGCAGGCGGCAACAAAAACGGTTTTGGCGCTCACGGCCCTGTTGTCCCCACGTTAAAAGCCGGATGGTTAAGGGGTGCTCAAACCAAGCATGTAAATGCCGGGTCAAGGCCCCGACGGTTAACCGGTCGTTACGAGCGGTAATCGCCGTTGATGACGATGTATTCCTTGGTCAGATCGCAGGTCAGCACCCGGTCGCGGCCGCTGCCGAGGCCGAGCGCCACTTTCAGGCTGATTTCCGGCTTCTTCATCGCGGCGCTGACGGCGGCCTCGTCATAGCGCGGATCGCGCGCGCCCTTGTGCGCCACCCTTATGCCGCCGAACCAGATCGAGAGCTTGTCGCGATTGGCCGGCTCGCCGGCCTTGCCGACGGCCATGACGACGCGGCCCCAATTGGCGTCCTCGCCGCCGATTGCGGTCTTCACCAGCGGCGAATTGGCGATCGAGAGCGCGATGCGCCGCGCCGATGCTTTCGACACCGCGCCTTCGACGACGACTTCGATCAGCTTGCGCGCGCCTTCGCCGTCGCGCGCAATTTGTTCGGACAGGTTTGCGAGTACGGCGGTGAGCGCCTTGCGGAAATCTTTCAACCGAGGATCGCCGGCGCGCGCGATGCGCGGGCAGTCCTTGGCCTTGCCGGTCGCGAACATCATCAGCGTGTCGGAAGTGGAGGTGTCACCGTCGACCGTCACCGCGTTGAAGGTGTCGGCGACGCCTTCCTTCAGCAGCGCGTGCAGCGCGGGCGCGGCGATGTGAGCGTCGGTGAAGATGAAGGAGAGCATGGTCGCCATGTCCGGCATGATCATGCCGGCGCCCTTGGCGATGCCGTTGACGGTCACGGTGGCCTTGCCGAGGCGCGCCGTCGCGGTCGCGACTTTCGGAAACGTGTCGGTAGTCATGATCGCCTCGGCCGCGGCGCGGAATTCGCCGCCCTGCGCGCGCATTGCCAGCACGTCCATCACCGGGCCGAATTTCCTGGCGTCGAGCGGCTCGCCGATTACGCCGGTGGAGGCGAGGAAAACTTCCGCCGGCTCGCAGCCGGCCGCTTTCGCCGCCAGTTCCGCGGTCATTTTTGTCGAGGCGCGTCCGCTCTTGCCGGTGAAGGCGTTGGCGTTGCCGGAATTGACCACCAGCGCGCGCGCCTTACCACTTTTCAAATGCGCGCGGCACCACTCGACCGGCGCCGACGGGCACTTCGAGCGCGTGAACACGCCGGCAACGGCGGTGCCGGGTTCGAACAGCGCCAGTAGCACGTCGGTGCGTCCGGCATAGCGGATGCCGGCTTCGGCGGTGGCGAGCCGCACGCCGTCGATCGCCGGCATCTCCGGCATGGTCTTCGGGGCGAGGGGGGAGATGGCGCTCATGTTTTGTCATCACCGGGCGGGCGCGCAGCGCCGTGACCCGGTGATCCCGATCGATTAGGCACAGCTTTGCCTACCTAAGCGAGATGGCCGGCACAAGGCCGGCCATGACGAATTCAATTGATGCGATTGATCGCGCTTACTTCTTGTCGGGCGTCGCCGGTGCCGCAGGCGCGGCCGCATCGGCTGGCTTGTCCATGCGCTCGACCTTGCCTTCGGCGCGCAGCTTGGTGACCAGGTCGGCCTGCGCCTTGCGCGTCACGTAAGTCTCGATCTGCGACTTGACGTCCTCGAACTTCGGCATCGGCTTCTGGCGCTTGTCCTCGACCTTGATCACGTGCCAGCCGAACTGCGTTTTCACCGGATCGGAAATCTGGCCCTTGTCGAGCTTGAACGCGACGTCGGCGAATTCCGGCACCATCTGTTCCTTGGTGAAGTAACCGAGATCGCCGCCGTTCGCCTTGCCGGACGGATCCTCGGTGAGTTCGGTCGCGACCTTTGCGAAGTCCTCGCCTTTCTTGAGCCGCACGATCACCGCCTTGACCTTGTCCTCGGCTTCCTTGCTCGCCTTCTCGTCGCCGGCGGGCGCGCGGAACAGGATGTGGCGCGCATGCACTTCCGGCTCGGGCGTCATCTGCTTGACGGCGTCGTCATAAACCTTGTGCATCGCCTCGTCGGTGAGCGCTTCCTTGCCGACCGATTGCAGCAGCGTTTCCATCAGCAGCTTGTTGCGGGCAAGCGCGAGCCGGCGCTTGAACGTATCGGTGTCGCCGATCTTCTTCGCCTCTGCGGCCTGCGAGACCATCAGCATGTCGGCGGCGAAGCTGATGAGGTAGTCACGCTTGGCTTCGGGCGCCATCGGCGGCAACTGGCCGGCTTCTTCCTCGATCAGCGCGAGATCGCTCTCATGGAGTTCGACGCCGTTCACCTTGGCGACGACCGGATCCTTGTCCTGCGCGCGCAGCGGCCCGGCTGCGAAAGCAAGCAGTGCCGCGGCCGCGACAAGGATGCCCGCCCGCCGCAGCAGGCCCGGGAAACCGGCGAAAAGTTTGGTCGGCATGGCGCAATCCTTAAGTGGTAAATGGTCGGCTGGCGCGGCGGACTTGTGGCCCAACCACTGTGGCTTTGCAATGGCGTTAATGGCGGCGCGGCTGACGTCCGCGTGACCCGGCCTTGAGAAAACCCGCGTCGCTGCTGCAATTGACAACAATCCGACCCACTCCTATCTCTCGTTCCAATCCTGACTCGTCGCGCTTGCCGTGCCCGCGTCGCGTTGTTTTGCCCGAAAAGAGCCGTATTCCGGAGCGCCGGAAACACCATCCGGCCCGGCGACGTGTTGGAAGAATTCCGCGGCATAAGGTAAGGATTTCCCCGCAATGATCGCCGCCATCGCCCGCAAGCTGTTCGGCTCCGCCAATGACCGGCGGATTCGCAGCTATCTGCCCAAGGTCGGCGAAATCAACGCGCTGGAAAAAGAGCTGGAAGCGCTCTCCGACGAGCAGCTCAAGGCGCGCACGGAAGCTTTCAAGAAGCAGGTCGCCGACGGCGCCTCGCTCGACGACATATTGGTGCCGGCGTTCGCCACCGTGCGCGAAGCTGCCAAGCGCACCATCGGCCAGCGCCATTTCGACGTACAGTTGATCGGCGGCATGATTCTGCACGAAGGCAAGATCGCCGAAATGAAAACCGGCGAAGGCAAGACGCTGGTGGCGACGCTTGCGGTCTACCTCAACGCCATATCCACGCGCGGCGTGCACGTGGTCACCGTCAACGATTATCTCGCCAAGCGCGACGCCGAATGGATGGGGCAGATTTACGCCTTCCTCGGCCTCACCACCGGCGTGATCGTGCACGGCCTCGACGACGAACAGCGCAAGAAGGCCTACGACTGCGACGTCACCTACGGCACCAATAACGAACTCGGCTTCGACTATCTGCGCGACAACATGAAGTACCGGCTGGAGGACATGGTCCAGCGCGGGCACATCTACGCCATCGTCGACGAAGTGGACTCGATCCTGGTCGACGAAGCGCGCACGCCGCTGATCATTTCCGGTCCGCTCGACGACCGCTCCGAATTCTACAACACCATCGACAGCTATATCCCGCTGCTCGACAAGTCCGACTATGAGGTCGACGAGAAGCAGCGCACGGTGGTGCTCACCGAAGCGGGCATGGAGAAGCTGGAAAACCGGTTGCGCGACGCCGGCGAGCTCAAGGGCCAGTCGCTCTACGACGTCGAGAACGTCTCGGTCGTGCACCACGTCAACCAGGCGCTGCGCGCCCACAAGCTGTTCCAGCGCGACAAGGACTACATCGTGCGCAACGGCGAAGTCGTCATCATCGACGAGTTCACCGGCCGCATGATGCCGGGC
>JBAUHH010000049.1:0-18113 GCA_049680165.1 Pseudolabrys sp. | reverse complement strand
GCCGCCCAGCGGCCGGCGCATCGCCCCACTCCGCATCATCAGGTGGCCAAGCGGCATAATGGACAGCGGCACAACCGCGGCCATCACCAGCCGGGCCGCCCGAACGGCGGCAACGGCCAGCATGGCGGGCGTCCGCAGCCCCAGCAGCAGAACCGCGACAGGGGCGAGCCAAACAGCATCGGAAATGTTACATTCCTGCAGCGCCCGAGCGCGCCGCGCTAACCCACTGGAGAGAGGATTGGATGGCGAAGGAAGAGCTGCTGGAATTTGACGGAACGGTCACGGAAGTCCTGCCGGACGGCAATTTCCGTGTGAAGCTCGACAACGATCACGAGGTGTTGGCCTACACCGCCGGCAAGATGCGCAAATTCCGCATCCGTACCGGCGTGGGCGACCGCGTGATCGTGGAAATGTCGCCCTACGACTTGCAGCGCGGACGCATCAGCTTCCGCCACAAAGGCGACGCACCGACCCCTGGTCCGCAGCAGCGCCGTCCGAACTTCCGAAGGCGCTAAACACCCTTGCGGTCGAACTCGAGCACGTCGAAGCCGACGTGCCGGTCGACCACATAAATCAGCCCGCGTTCGTCGAGCGTCACATCATTGCTCTGCGGCGCGGGCCGCCCGCCCGTCGGCTCCGGGATGAAATGCCCGACCTCGCGCGGCGCCGCCGGATCGGCCACGTCGATGACGCGCAAGCCGCCGGCAAACCACACCGCATAGATCAACGTGTCGTGCATCTTTTCGTGGAACTGATGCGCGCCGAAGCGTGCGCCGGGCGTACGGCTGAACGGCGAATCGAGCTCGCTGACCTCGAACAGAGCGAGCGGCTTGACCTGTGTGTAGTCGCTCACGTCGAAGGTCGAAATGCCGGCGTGCGGCCGGCCGCGGCGGTTTTCGGATTCGTTGGCGCTCTGCGCCTGATCTTCCTCGTCAATTGCCAGCGCGATGCGCATGCCGGACAGCTTCTGCGGCACAGGCATCACCGTGTGCGTCGGCTCCGGGAACGGCGGATGGTAGTTGTACGACGCTGCCGTTTTCGGGCGCGCGAGGTCCGAGATATCGACAATCCGGAATCCGCCATGCCAGCAGCTCGCCCACATTTCATTGCCGAAGCGCAGCGCATGATGCAGCCGGTGGCGCTTGCCGGACCATGACGGCTTTTCGCCGGCGGCGATGTGCTGGCCCTGCATCCACCAACGCGAGACTTCCTGCGGATGCGCCGGATCGCGCAGATCGTAGATGACGAGGATGTTGCCGACGAAGTCATCCATCTCGGTCGAGATGTAGGCGTAGCGTTCATCCATGTCGAAACGATGCGCGCCGATGCCGCCGGTCTTGTGGTGGCAGATCAATTTCGGCTGCGCCGGATTGCCGACGTTATAGATGCGAAAGCCGCCGTTGCGATACGGTTGCTTTTCGGCTTCCTCGGCCTCGACGATGGCGGCTTCGGTGATGCTCAATTTCGCGGCCAGTTCCGCGCGTGTCGCGTCGCGGCCGAGACGCTCACGCAATTCGCGGCGCGCGCCCGGCAACTGCTCGGCGCGGCGGCCGATCGGCGTCGGATTGCGCTCGTGGTTGACCACCATCAGATTGCCGGCGACGCGCACCTTGTGGCTGTGCGACGTAGGATCGTCGAGCGTGACGGTAGCGACCACGCGCGGCTTGCCCGGATCGGAAATGTCGACGATCGACGTGCCGAGGTGCTGGTTGTTCGGGATGTGCCCGACATAGGCGTAATGGCCGGCGACCGTCACCTGCCCGGCGCCGGCGAGATCGAGATGGCCGAGACGGCGAACGTTGCGCGCGAGCGGACCACTCATCGTCAGTTTCCGATCGATGCGCCCGAGGCTTTCACGATCGCCGTCCACTTCGGGATTTCGGATTTGATGTAGGCGCGGAATTCATCCGGCGTGTCGGCGGAAACATCGACGCCGAGATTGATCAGCGATTTCTGCACGCCGGCGTCGTGCAGCGCGTCGACGGTCGCATGCGAAAGCTTGGCGACAATCTCCGGCGGCGTCTTGGCCGGCGCGACCAGGCCGTGCCAGGTGGAGGCTTCGAAACCCTTCAGGCCGGCTTCATCCATAGTTGGCAGGTCGGGCAGGATTGCCGTGCGCTTGAGCGTCGTCACCGCCAGCGCGCGCAACGTGCCGCTCTTGATGTAGCTGATCACCGACGCGGAGGTCGCGAACATCATCTGGTCGTGACCGGCAATGACGTCCTGCAATGCCGGCGCCGCGCCCTTGTAGGGCACGTGCACGATATTGACATGCGCGTCCGCCTTGAACAGTTCGCCGGCGAGATGCGCCGCTGCGCCATAACCGGACGATGCGAAGTTGAGCTTGCCGGGGCTGGCCTTGCAGAGCGCGATCAACTCTTTCAGCGAATGCGCGGGGACCGACGGATTCACGACCAGGATGTTGGCCTGCGAGCCGATCAGCGAAATCGGCGCGAAGTCCTTTTCGGGATCGTAGGTGAGATGCTTGTAGAGGGCGGCATTGGTGGCGAGGATGCTGTTGTTGCCCATCAGCAGCGTGTAACCGTCGGGCGTGGAATGCGCGACCACTTCCGCCGCGATATTGCCGCCGGCGCCCGGGCGATTTTCCACCACCACGGTCTGGCCGAGCAGTGTTTCGAGCTTCTTGCCGACGATGCGCGCGATGATGTCGCTCGGGCCGCCGGGCGTGAACGCGACCACAAGGGTGATCGGCCGAGTCGGGTAATCCGCGGCGCGGATCGGCGCGGCCAGTGCGAGCAGCGCCCCAACGGCCGCCAGCAGCAGCGTCCATCGTGTGCAATTTTCGTGGCGTGCCATCGGTCGCGTCTCCACCCGTTGCTTTTTCTTATGGAACGCCATTGATAAGAAAGCTGGGGCTCGTGGCAAGCCCGGAACGTATTAATGCGCGCGGGAGCGCTCCGCGGGCCACGCAGCACTCATTTTCTCAGGGCAAAAATAGCAACGTCATAGGCTCTCTTTCGCCCGCCGAAGATCGGCAACGAAGTTGCGATATTCCCGCTTCTTGTCCGCCGCGTCCTTGATCCGCAGCAGAAACGACGGATGGATGGTCACGAATACGGGTAGCCCGTCGTCGAGCTTGTGAGCCCTGCCGCGCATCTTTGTGATGGTGACCGTGCGTCCAAATATGCTGCGCGCGGCGGTCGCGCCAAGGGCGACGATGGCGGCGGGCTTCACGATGTCGCGCTCATAATCGAGCCACCAATGACACCGGTCGATCTCGTAGGCGTTCGGCCTTTTGTGCAGCCGCCGCTTGCCGCGCATCTCGTGCTTGAAATGCTTGACCGCGTTGGTGACGAACGCGTCGGCACGCGCGACGCCGGCGTCGCCGAGCGCCTGATCGAGAATCCGGCCGGCCGGGCCGACGAATGGCTTGCCGGCCAGATCTTCCTTGTCGCCGGGCTGCTCGCCAATCAGCATCAAACGCGCGTGATCGCGGCCCTCGCCGGATACCACCTGCGTCGCGTTTTTATAGAGCGGGCAGCGCCTGCATTCCGCCTCCGCGGCGTGCAGCCGGCTGAGGCTTTTGATTGCTGGCCTGTCGGAATCGCGCGTGCGGGCTGTCGACTGTCGCATTCCATTAAAAACGTCTGCTTCAAACACCCGGTTCCACAGGCATGCGCGCGATCCGCAGGCGGCAGGAACATAAGCGGCAGGAACATAAGCGGGCTACCCCGCGTTAGGGGGCTGACAGCGGGTTTGTTCGGCCATGTACCTGTTCAGAGCGGTCATTGCGAGAGACAGTGAATGTTGCGCCTGGTTTCATATTTTGTTGTCGCGCTCATAGGCGCCCTGCTCGCAGGCTATTGGACCGATAGCGAATCCACGTCCGCGCAAGCCGCAACCTTCGCCCATCGCTGGATCGCGATCCCCGAACAAGGCAAACAGGACCGTCTCGTTGTGCCGGAGCGCGTCGCGCTGACGCGGCCGCGCGACCAGGTGCAAACGATCGAGGCAACAGACAACCATCAGGGCGCCGCAACGATCGTTTATCGCGACCGTAATGGCGCGGTGGTATTCCGCAACGACCCGGCGGCGCAATCGACCGTCGCGGTGAAGGGTATTGCGTTCCCGGCGCTGCCGTCCGACGCGACAGTCAGGCAAATGACGCCGCGCCCGGCTGCGCCGCAGACCAAAGACAAGTCGCAGCAAACGCCGGCGGTGGCGCCGAAGCTGATGGATGGGTGCGAGCCGTCGCTCAGTCCGCTGGCCTCGCGCGAGGCAAGCACGATCAGCGGACGCTGCATCGCGTCGCGCAGCGTCGCGACACGACTTGCCCTCGCGCAGTAACTTCCGACGCCCCCTCGCCAGCCGACACTTTTATCGATCGCGGTAGTGGTTTCTTGCGCGCGTTGCCCGCTCGCATGAACGGGGGCGGACATTTCTCAAATACGAATGGTTCGCTTTGGAACGATTTTGGTTGCCGTGGGGGTTGGGCGCGTGGCCGAGGCGCCCGGACCGTGCTAGTGTTTTGAAGCTTCCCTGGTAAGGGGGAATGCGCGATGGCGAAACCGCCGCCGGAATGCAGCATCCTGATCGTCGAGGACGAAATGCTGCTCGGCATGGACGTCGAGATGACCGTGAGCGAAGCGGGCTACCGCGTGCTCGGGCCGGTGACGTCGATCGTCGAGGCGCTACGAGTAGCGCGCGAGAATGGCGTCGACGCCGCGATCCTCGACATCAACCTGCAAGGGCAGCCGGTATTTCCGCTCGCCGATGCGCTCGCCGCGAACAACATTCCATTCATCGTGCTGACGGGTCATGAACGCGCCATGCTGCCGGAGCGGTACCGCGACAGGCCGTTCATTCAAAAGCCCTACCGCGTCGAGGAGTTGTTGACGGCGCTGAAGGCGCTTTTTTTAGAAACGCCGGGCAGCGGGCTCGCGAAGTCGGCGTAAAACATTGCCTATTGCTCATGCTTCAAAACAAAGAGACCACGTCCGCGATCCCGCGGCCTTCACAGAGTCCGGAAGCAGGCCGTGAGTTGCGCGTGCCTGCCGCAACCGTTCGAAGCCGGAAAACATTCCTGCACCACCCGCTGCGAAATTGGCGAAAGCTAAGGCGGGCCAAAGCATTGATCTTGTGCTTGGCCCGTTGATACCTTCACCATCAAGAGCCCGGTCTCGACAGGAGACCATGGGCCGGACGGTCGTTTTCAGGGAGGTAATAATGAAGGAAAGTCACAAGGGCCTAAATCGGCGCAGCCTGCTGAAGAGCGCCGCCGCCGTCGGCGCAATGCCGTTCGTCAACATCTCACGCAGCTTCGCCGACGAAACGATCGGCAACTATCCCGCCGGCGTGCAGGGCGACAGCATTTTCGTCGGCCTGACATGTCCGCTGACCGGTCCCTATTCGGCCGAGGGCGGCGACCTGCAAAAAGGCTACGAACTCGCGATCGGCCACCTCAACGGCGGCGGCGGCCTCGTTAGCAAGATTTCGACGCTGTCCGGCAAGGGCGTGCTCAGCAAGAAGATCGAATACAAGGTCGCCGACACACAGACGCAGCCCGGCCCGGCAGTGCAGGCCGCGAGCAACTTCATCACCAACAACAAAGCGATCATGATCACCGGCTGTTCGAGCAGCGCGACCGCGATCGCGCTCGAGAAAGTCGCACAGCGCTATCGCGTGCTCAACATGGTCGGCGCCAGCGGCGCCAACGAAACGACCGGCAAGGATTGCCAGCGTTATGCCTTCCGTTCGCAGCCGAGCGCGTACATGGCGGCGAAAGCGCTCGCGCCCGTGGTCGGCAAGGAGCTCGGCAAGAACCGCAAGGCGATCTATCTCGTTCCCGATTACGCCTACGGCCATTCGGTGTTCGACTCGACCTCGAAGTTCACGGAGGAGCAGCTCGGCTGGAAGACAGTCGGCCAGCAGCTTTGCCCAGTCGGCACCGCCGACTACAGTTCGTTCCTGCTGAACATTGCCAACAGCGGAGCCGATGTGTTCGTCAACGTCGCCTTCGGCAACGACTCGGTCGCATCGACCAAGCAAGCCAAGCAGTTCGGTGTGCTCGACAAGATGAAGATGATCGTGCCGAATTTGTCTTCGTTCCAGGGCAAAGAAGTCGGCGCCGAGATCATGCAGGGCGTCTACGGCACGCTCGACTTCTGGTGGACGCTCGCGGAAACCAACCCCGAGGCGAAGATTTTCGTCGATGCCTTCGAGGCCAAGTACAAGTACAAGCCGCGCTGGACTGCGCACATCGCCTACACGCAAATGCTGGTCTGGGCCGATGCTGTCGAGCGCGCCAAGACCTTCAATCCGATCTCGGTCATCAAGGCGCTGGAAGCCGAGCACAAGCTCAAGATGCCGCTCGGCGAGGTCTATTACCGGGCATGCGACCACCAGCAGGTCCGCGCCGTCCCGGTTGTCGTCGGCAAGAAGCCGAGCGAGATGCGCAATCCGGAGGACATCTATAAGGTTGTCGGATTGACGCCGGGTCCGGATGTCGTGCCGCCTTGCGACTCGGTCGGGTGCAAGCTGCCGTCATACTGACCGCACGCCGGCACGACACCGGAGAGTGACGCGATGAACTGGTCCCTGCTTTGGGCGCAGCTGTTCAATGGGCTCACGCTCGGCGCCCTGCTGGTGCTCGTCGCGATGGGGCTGACGATCATTTTCGGGGCGCTGGGGGTGATCAATTTCGCCCACGGCGCCTTCTACATGGTCGGTGCCTATGCGGGTTACGTCGCATACAATCAGACGCATTCGTTCGTACTCGCCGTCACGGCAGGAGCCGCGGCGCTCCTGCTGCTCGGCGTTGTCGTCGAGCGCGGATTGATCCGCTACTATTACCGAAGGCCGCATGAGGATCAGATCCTCGCGACCTTTGGCCTCGGCATCATTCTTGTTGAGGCGGTGCGCGCCTGGTTCGGCGGCATCTCGCAAAGGCTGCCGGTGCCTAGTTGGGGCGGCGGCGCGGTCAATCTCGGCTTTCTCTACTATCCCACCTATCGCATCGAGGTGCTCGGCATCGTCGCGGCGACGCTGATCGTCCTGTACTTTGTGCTCTACCGCACGCGGCTCGGCCTCATCGTGCGCGCCGGCATCGAAGACCAGCTTATGGTCAACATTCTCGGCATCAATGTTACGCGCACGTTTCTCGTTGTGTTCGGCCTCGGCAGCATGGCCGCCGGCTTTGCCGGCGTGATCAACGCCCCGATCGTCACCGTCGTGCCCGACATGGGCGCGCTGGTGCTGGTGCAGTCGTTCGTCGTGGTCGTCATCGGCGGCGTCGGTTCGTTCTGGGGCGCGCTGGTCGGCGGGCTGATCGCCGGCGAAATCATCAGCCTCACCGCCATGGTACAGCCCGCCTATTCGGAAGTGATGCTGTTCGCCGCAATGGCCCTCGTCCTGATTCTCCGGCCGCAGGGCCTGTTCGGCGTCCAGGGCCGCCAATGATCGTCGAGAAGCTGTCGGCACGCGGGCCACTTGGCCGATGGCTGCCCGAAGCGGCCGTCGTCGTGGCACTTCTGATCTTTCCCTCGGCATTTTCGTTGATCGGCGGCACCGCAGACATGGCGGATCGCATTCTGATCTGGGGCCTGTTCGGGCTCGGTTTCGATATCCTGTTCGGATTCACCGGCCTGTTGTCGTTTGGGCAGGCCGCGTTCTTCGGCAGCGGCGGGTTCATGACCGCCTATCTGCTGATCGCCGGGTATACGGATAACGCGCTGGTCGCGCTTGCCATCGGCACCGTCTTTGCCGCCGTACTCGGTGTGATCATCGGCGCGCTGTCGCTACGCCGCTCGGGTATCTATTTCGCGATGCTCACCCTGGCGTTCGGCGAGATGTTCTATTTCCTCGATATCTCACCGCTCAAACAGTTCACCGGCGGCGAGAACGGGCTCTCCGGCGTGCCCGCGACTCATATCGGCATCGGAGACTGGTTCGTCGAATTGCATACGCCAGAGGGGATGTATTGGCTCATCGCCGTTCTGTTCCTGATCGGCTTCTGGCTGGCGCGCCGCATCGTCAATTCCTCGTTCGGCGCGGTGCTGCTGTCGATCCGCGAAAACGACGAGCGCTCGCGCACGCTCGGACACGACATCCAGAAATACAAGCTCGCGGCCTTTGTGATCGCTGCAGCCTATGCCGGCGTCGCCGGCAGTCTGTTCGGCTTGTTCCAGGGCTACATGCCGCCCGACGGCTTCTATCTCGAAACGTCCGGCCAGCTCGTCGTGCAAACCATCATGGGCGGCGCCGGCACGCTGATCGGCCCGACCGTCGGCGCGCTGATCTGGATTTATCTCCGCACGGCGTTGCAGCAGCTGCCGCTGATCGGCCCAATCTGGAAGATGGTGCTCGGCATCGTCTTCGTGCTGATCGTCACTTTGTTCCGCCGCGGCATCTGCGGCGGCATCGCGCTTTTGTGGGAGCGTGTCGTCGGCAAGGAAGCGGCACAAGCGCCCACGCCGACTCTCGCCGCCACCGTTGCCGACACCACGCCGCGTACGCGCGCACCGCTCACGGGCAAGGTCATCCTCGAAGCCAAGGACCTGACCAAGCGCTACGGCGGCCTGACCGCCGTCGACAAGGTTTCCTTCGAAGTCGTCGAAGGCGAGATCCGCGCCCTGATCGGACCGAACGGCGCCGGCAAGACCACGTTCTTCAATATGCTCGCCGGCACGATCCCGCCGACCAGCGGCGAGATGTTCTTCCGCGGCGACCGCATCACCGGGGCGAGCAGCACGGCGATTTGCCAGCGCGGCCTGGTCAAGAGCTTCCAGATCAATCAACTGTTCCCGAGCCTGACGGTCTGGGACAATGTCCGCATTCCGGCTATTGCGCGCACCTACGGTAAATTTCATCCCTCGATGCTGCGCGATGTCGAAGAGTCGGCAGAGCTGAACGATTTGATCGCGCAAACACTCGCGGCCGTGCATCTGTCCGAGCGAGCGCATACGCCGGCGCGTGAGCTTGCCTACGGCGAGAAGCGGCGACTGGAAATAGGCCTTGCGCTCGCGACCAAGCCGAGCACGCTTTTGCTCGACGAACCGACGGCGGGCATGAGCCCTTCCGAGCGGCAGGACACCATCCGGCTGCTCAAGACCATTGCCGCCGGCGTTACCATCGTCATTGTCGAGCACGACATGGATGTGGTGTTCGGCCTTGCCGACCGTATCACGGTCTTGTTTAACGGCCGCAAGATTGCTGACGGCACGCCCGACGCCATCAAAGCCAACGCCGAAGTGCGCGCCGCCTATCTCGGAAATCCGGTACAGAAATGAGCCTGCTCGAGGTCGACAAGATCAACACGTATTACGGCGAGGCGCATGCGCTGTTCGACGTGTCGCTGCACGTGGAGCAGCACGAAGTCGTGGCGCTGCTCGGCCGCAACGGCGCGGGCAAGAGCACCACGCTCAACACGGTAATGGGCGTGCTGGCGCCGAAGTCGGGCGCGATCCATTTTGCCGGCGAGGCCGTGCAATCGCTGCCGCCTTACGAGATCGCGCAACGCGGGCTGCAGCTCGTGCCGGAAGAGCGGCGCATCATCGGCGGGCTGACGGTCGAGGAAAATCTGGTGCTGGCAACGCTGACGGCGGAAAAGCCTTGGCCGCTCGATCGCGCTTACGCGATGTTCCCCCGCCTTGCCGAGCGCAAACGTAACCGTGGCCGCGAGCTTTCCGGCGGCGAGCAGCAGATGCTGGCGATCGCCCGTGCGCTGGTGCGCGAGCCGAAGATGATCCTGCTCGACGAGCCATTCGAAGGGCTTGCGCCGCTGATCGTGCAGGACCTCATCGGCGTCTGCCGCCAGATAGCCGAGGCCGGCCAGACCATCGTCATCGTCGAGCAGAACGTCGAGGCCGCGCTCGGCCTCGCGCACCGCTGCTACGTGCTCAACAACGGCTATGTGGTCTTCGACGGCACGCCGGACAGGCTGCGCCAGGACCCGGACCTGATGCACCGCCACCTTGGCGTCGAGGCCTGAACGCTACTCCGCGGCGTGATCGAGCACGGCGGTCTCGCCAAGCAAGAATGCGCGGTCGTGCTCGAAGATGCTCGTGAGGAACCTGGTTACCGCCTTGATGCGTGGCAGATGGCCCTGCTCGCTGCGCACCGACAGCCAAACGTCGCGCTGCACCGAGGTCGTCGCGAACAGCCGCTGCAATCCGGCCACGCCGTAGGCGACGAAGGTCGGCAGCATGACGATGCCGAGGCCGCCAATGGCGGCATTGCATTGCGCAAGGATGCTGTTGCTGTGAAACACCATGCGCGGATGCGGCACGAGATCGTCGAGCCAGCGCACCGCGTCGATCGCCAGCAGCTCCTCGATGTAACCGACGAAGTCGTGATCGGCGAGATCGGCGAGCGTTTTTGGCGTTCCGCGCCGTTGCAGGTAGGCCGGCGAGCAGTAGAGATGCATCGCGACTGATGCGATGCGTTTGCTGGTGAGGCCCGGCGTGCGCGGATTGAAGAAGCTCAGGAAGACATCCGCTTCCTTGCGCGACAGGTCGACCGATTGCGGAATGCTCACCAGCTCGAGTTTCACGCTCGCATCGAATTGCGCCAGCATTGGCAGCCGGCGCGCGACGTACTGGCTGGCAAGCCCTTCCATGGTCGCGACGCGAACCAGTTGGCTGGCGCCGACGCTGCCGCGCACCACCGCGTCTTCCAGCGCGTTGGCGTGGATATCCATGTTCTCGATGTGCTTGAGCAGGCCGTGTGCGTCGGTGCGCACCGTCACGCCCTTGCGCGTGCGGTTGAGCAATTTCACCGAGAGGAGCGACTCGAGCTTGCCGACACGGCGGCAGACGGTCGAGTGATCGAGATGCAGACGCTTCGCCGCGGCGTGCACGCTGCCTTGCCGCGCGACTTCGAGGAACACCCGCAGGTCGTCCCATTTCACCGGCCCGGCACTCATCGGCATCTCCCGCGCCGCCGCACTTCACGCCCACAGCGGACCGAACAGTACGATTTTTCGCAGCAAACAGACACAGTGTGGTGCAAAAAACCCGATGGCCAGCATAGCGGCCCCGTGGTTATTTATCATCAGAATATCAACGACATGGAGAGTGCCGGACGCGACCGTGCCCGCCTGTTGCGGGCCGTCCCACACTAGGCCTGCATGCGGATTTTAAAGACGCAGGTGGTCATCGTCGGCGGCGGCGCGGCCGGCTGCTATGCCGCGCTCAACCTGCACCGCAAGGGCATCGAGACAATCGTCGTCTGCAAGGGCCTGGTCGGCAAAAGCGGCGCGTCGCTATTTGCGGGCAATCTCGTTCTGTCGGGCCGCTCGCTCGGCAACTCGGACGAGAACGCGCGCAACACCGCGGAGTTTCTCATCAAATATCACAATCAATTCCTGATCGATCAGCACTGGGCCAAGCGCTGCGGCGAATGGATCGCCAGTGTCTATTATCCCGAGCTCGAGGAAGCCGGGCTTTATTTCCGGCGCGACGACGACGGCAATGTCGTCACCAGCCCGGGCAAGATCCGCAGCATCGCCGCCAACGTGCAAGGCAATTCCGGCGTGCCTTTCATGGACGTCCGGCGTAAGCAGATCATCAAGGCCGGCATCGAAACGATCGAGGAAACGGTCGTCACGGCGTTGCTGCGCAATCCGGACGGATCGGTCGCCGGCGTGTTCGGCCTGGAGATATTGACCGGCGAGTATGTCGTCGTGCTGGCGCAGGCGACGATTCTCGCCACCGGCTATTCCGACCGCCTGCATGCACGCTCGACCGGGACGCGCGAGATGTCGGCCGACGGCATCGCGATGGCGTGGCGCGCGGGCGCCAGCATGGTCAACCTCGAAATGCAGTGGTGGCACACCAACGATGTCGCCGATCCGCCAACATGGCAGCGGATGCAGATCTATCCCAACCCAATGCTCGGCTCGGAGAAGTCCGCGCGCATGGTCAATTCCGCCGGCGAGGAATTCTTCGATCAGCAAAAGGACGATCCGCTCGCGTTCGGGCCGTACACGGTCCAACTCAAGGCGCTGGCGAACCAGGTACACACCGGCAAGGCAAGTTACACCGGCGGCTATTACGCGGGTTTCGATCATTGCGCGCCGGGCGAGGTCGAGGCCTACACGACCTACGCCAAGGCCTATCAGCAGCTCGGCATGGATTTTCCGAAGTCGCTGATCGAGACCGCGGTGACCGCGCACTACCGGCAAGGCGGCATCGATGTGAATACGTCCACGATGGCCTCGTCCGTGCCCGGGCTTTACATCGCGGGCGGCGTAGGCGGCCACTGCAACGGTTTGATTGCGCTCGTCACCTATGACGGCAAGGTGGTGGCGGACGGCGTCGCCGGCAATCTTGCTCGGCTGCGCGAGCCCGCCCTGCCGGAGGAGCAGGTCGCGCAAGAGCGCGAACGGCTCGAACAACTCTTGATTGGCGGAGCGCATGATGAGGCAGCGTGTTCGCCCGGTGAGCTGAAAGAGACCGTCCGCACCATTATGTGGGACAAGGCGGGCGTCGAGAAAGACGCACGAAGCCTCAACGAGGCGCTGGAAGACCTCGCCCGATTGCGGCGCGAGCGCATGCCGCGCCTGCGCGCCAGGTCGCCGGTGCGCGCCGCCAATTACGATTGGCTGGACGCGATCGACAGCGTCAACATGATCGAAGCCGCAGAGCTGGTAGTGCTGTCGTCGTTGCAGCGCGAGGAAAGCCGCGGGCCATTCATGCGCCGCGATTTCCCCGACACCGACAACGAAAACTGGCTGACGGCAAACCTGTTGCACAAGGCCGGCAACGGCTACTGCTTCGCGAAGCGGAACTACGAGCTGCCGTTTTTCCGGCCGGATTTTGCGCGCGCGAACAATCTCGAGGTGCCGTGGTGAACGACGTTGCGCACGCGGCACCCGGCGCAATCGATGCGCGGCGTCTCGGCCAGGCGGAGCACGCCGACGGCTTGCGCGCGCGTAATGCGCGTTTGACAATCGGCGAGCCGGTCGTGATCAAGGTCCGGCGCAGCGACGACGGGCGCCTACAGGAATTCCGCACCCCCTACGTGAAAGCGATGCGCGTGCTCGACGCGCTCAACGCCATCGCGCTGAAAGATGCGCCCGACCTCGCCTTCCGCTGGTTCTGCGGCTCCAAGATGTGCGGCACCTGTGCCGTGCGCATGAACGGGCGCGAGGTGCTCGCTTGCTGGGAGGCGGTCGAACCGGAGATGACCATCGAGCCGCTGCGCAACCTGCCGGTGATCCGCGATCTGGTGGTGGACCGCACGCCTTATGAGCGCAAGGTGGCCTCGTTCGAGCCCTGGCTCACGCGCGACGAGCCCTACCCCGGCTTCCCGGAACCACTGTCGCACAAGGCGATCAAGCACGCCTCGAAGGCACTCGACTGCATCAGCTGCATGTCGTGTTATTCGGCCTGCCCGGTGATCCGGCTCGGCGCGCTCACCAATTTTGCGGGGCCTGCGCCGCTGGTGCAGCTCGGGCAGACGGCGCTCGACCCGCGGCAGGATCAGCGCCAGGTGGCACGCGCGCTGTCGCACTCCGGCATCTTCAATTGCGTGTCCTGCTACAAGTGCGAGGAAGTCTGCCCTGCGCACATTCCGATTGTCAGCGGTGTTATTGAGCCGCTGAAGGCGAAAGCCGCGCAACTTGTGCCGCAAATGGCGCGGCATCCGCTGGCGTTTCGCGCGGTGGTGGCGCGGCGCGGGCGCATCGATCCGGGCGAGCTCATCTTGCGCATTCAAGGTTTGCGCGTACTTGCCGTCGTTCCGCGGCTTTTGCGGCTGCTGCTCCGTGGCAAGATCAACCCGTTGCGCACGCTGCTCGGATACAAAACCGAATCGGCGGGTGCGGCGGCCCGCATCCTGAACAAAGCGGAGCGGCCATGAAGTTTGCCTATTACCCCGGCTGCTCGGCGCGCAGCACCTGCGCGGAATTGAACGAAGCCACGCATCGCGTGGCGGCGAAGTTGGGCCTCGAGCTGACGCCGCTCGAATCCGCGACCTGCACCGGCGCACGCGAGCTGCGCGCGATCGATCCGGTGAAATTCTACGCCCTCAATGTGCGCATCCTTGCACTGGCGGAGCGCGAGGGACTGCCGTTGATGACGATCTGCAACACCTGCACGCTGAATTTACTCGACGCCCACGCGGCGTTCTGCTCGGACGCCGATCTCGCGCGCGCCGTCAATGACCAGCTGCGGGAGGAGGGTCTCGAATACCGCAAGACCACGCGCATCAGTCATTTTCTGTGGGTGCTGTACGAGGATATCGGCGAAGACACGCTGCGGAACATGGTGGTGAAGCCGCTCACTGGGCTCACAGTGGCGGCGTTCTACGGCTGCCACATCACGCGTCCACCGGAACGCTACGGCTTTGTCGATTCCCGCAATAATGTGGCGCTGGAACGCCTCGCCACGTTGCTTGGCTGCGAGCCGATCGATTACAGCGGCCGCACCGAATGCTGCGGTTTCCACACCGCCGCACATGACGAGCGTATCGCCATCAAGCTCACCGGCCAGCATATTCTTTCCGCCAAGGAGAACGGCGCCAAGACCATGGTGACGCCGTGCCCCCTCTGCCACACGGTGCTCGACAGCTTCCAGAAGGAGATCGAGAGCGACCTTGGCAAGGAGTTGAATGTTCCGGTGCTGCATCTGCCGCAGCTCGTCGGATTGGCTTTGGGCCTCTCCGCAAACGAGCTGAACATCGACCGCCACATGATCGACTTCGGCATCGACATCTGATCGCGTATTATCGGCGGCGATGGACGCCAAGCACGATCCCGATGCGGGCTTCGAGCCGGCCTTTGCGCCGCCGGAACACGCCTGCGACGCGCATTTCCACGTGTTCGGGCCGGCGGAGCGTTACCCTTATGGCGCAGACCTCCGCTACAAGCCGCCGCATGAGCCACTGGACGCGTACCTGAAGCTCGCGCGCCGCATCGGCTTTGCGCGCTTCGTGTTCGTGCAGCCGAGCGCTTATGGCGCCGACAATTCATGCATGCTCGACGCCATGCGTGCGCTCGATCCCGCCGTCCGGCGCGGCATCGTCGATCTCGACGAGAGCAAGACCGGCGACAGCCAGCTTGTCGATCTCGACGCGCTCGGCGTTCGTGGCATCCGCGTCAATGTCTCGCCGGTGCGCAAGCCGGAAGCGGGCCTCGCCGATGCGATGAAGCCGCGCATCGCGCGCCTGACAAAAATCTGCGAGGCGCTCGGCTGGCATCTCGATTTTCTCACACCGGGCTGGCTGGTGAGCGAACTGATGCCGACGCTGCGCGAACTGCCGATTGAATTTTCGGTCGCGCATATGGGCCTGTTTCCGGCCAAGGACGGGCCGAAACAGCAAGGCTTTCAGGATTTTCTCAAGCTTGTTGCCGACGGCTCGAACCGCTGCTGGGTCAAGCTCACCGGCATCTACCGCTTTTCGACCGCGCCGGGCTTTGCCGACGTGAAGCCTTTTGCCGAGGCGCTGATCGCCGTCGCGCCCGAGCAACTGATCTGGGGCAGCGACATCCCGCATTTGTCGTTCCACGACCGCGTCGGCACCATCCAGCTTTACAATCTGCTTGGCGAATGGGCGCCCGATCCGACGACACGGAAGCGCATTTTGGCGGACAACCCGGCCCGGCTGTTCGGCTTTACGCCGTCAGCTTGAACAGCGTGGTGGTTTCCATGTCGTCGCCGAACCAGGCGACGATCGCTGCTTCGCGCTTGGTGATGTATTTGGTCACGCCATTTTCCTGCACCATCGGCATGTCATGGCCAGGCACGACCACGGTATCGGGACGCTCGCGCCACAGTTTCCAGATCATCTCGATTGACGCTTTGCTGACCGCAGCATCGTAGGTCATGTCGGTAGTGCGCGAGACAAGCTCGGCGCGGTTTTTCGCCGCATCGCCGGTGAAGATCACCGTACGCTCCGGCGTGCGCAGCACAAAGATGAGGTGCCCCGGCGTATGGCCGGGCGCGAGGTGCGCCGTAATGCCGGGGAACACCTCCTCGCCTTCCTTTGCCGTATGCGCGGTTTTCCAGTCTTTCAATTCGCGCATGTAAAGCTCGGGCACCGGCGTCTCGCCCCACGGCACCGTGAGCGACCACTTCAACTCGTCGGCGCCGATGACGATGCGCGCCTTCGGAAACATGGGCCAGTTCACCGAATGATCGTGATGCGAATGCGTGAGCAGCAGATCGGTGATGTCGGCCGGTTTCAGGCCGCGCTCAGAAAAGCGCTTGAGCAGCATGGTGCGCATGCTGAAGCCGCCGGTGTCGATCAGCGCGATGCGGCCGTGTGCATGCAACAGCACCACCGAGCTCCAGCCCAGCCCGCCATGGCAGACCGACTTGCCGGGATAGCCCTGCACGACGATATCGATGTCGTAGTCGCCGACTTTCATGATGTCGTCCTCACGCGAGCGGCGTATTGGAAACCGTCAGCGGCGGCAGGCCGGCGCTGGCGGCTTCCTTCTGCAAGGCAGTCAGCTCCTTGACGCCATAGGGCACGCCGATGCGGCGGTATTTCGCCTCAAGGCGCCGTTCGCGTTCGCCCGGCATGATGATTTCGTCGAAACCCTCCGCCCGCTCGCAGGTGTGCACGCGCTGCGCCAGCAGATCCATGCGGCGGAGATATTCCTCGCGCGACACGAACAGATCGGGCTTCATCGCCAGGAAGAAGTGCCCGACATTCTGTGGGCGGTCGAAGTCGGTGAACTGGTTGCCGACCTCGCCGGCAAAGCCCGCGCCGGAAATCACGCCGCCCAGCACGTCCATCAGCATCGCAATGCCGGAGCCCTTCGGCCCGCCGATCGGCAGCATCACGCCGCCATCGAGCGCGACGTCGGGATCGGTGGTGGCGCGGCCGTGCTTGTCGAGCGCATAGCCGAGCGGGATTTTCTCGCCGCGCCGCGCCGCTTTTCGGACCTTGCCGCGGGCGGCCACGGCTGGAGACATGTCGAGATCGAAGGGCGTTTCCTTGCCCGCTGGAGCTGCGGCGGCGAACGGATTGGTGCCCAGGATCGCCTTGCGCCCGCCCCAAGGCGGCACGCCGGGCGACGCATTGCTGAACACCAGCGCGATCATGCCGGCGTCCATTGCCTGCAACGTGTAATTCGCGGCCATGCCGAAATGCGTGCTGCGGTGGGCGGACACAAGCGCGACGCCGAATTCCCGCGCGAGCTCGATCGCCACGGCCATCGCCCTGGTCGCCACGACAAAGCCGAAGCCATTGTCTCCGTCGAGCGAGCCGACCATCGGCGTCACTTTTTTGACGGCCAGTTGCGGCCGCGGGTTTATCAGCCCGCGCCGCACCCGCTCGAGATAGTGCGGCAGGTATTGCAGGCCGTGGGTATCGACGCCGCGCAAGTCCGCGCGCACCAGGCAGTTTGCGACGATCGTCGCGTCTTGCTCGGAAAGCCCGTGCTTGACGAGCAGGTGGCGGCCGAACGCCTCGGCGGCCTCGACGGTGGCATAGGACGGCCCCTGCGCGTTCGCGGCAGGAGCCGCTTCACTGACTGTTGCCACGAACTCAACTCCCGTTCAGGCCGTAGGCTTCGGGAAAGAACATGTCCTTCCAGCTTGCCGGCTTCTTCCTGATGCGTTTGACCTCGTACATGAAGTCGACGAACTTCATCACATTGACCGGCGTCGTGGTGTAGTCGACGTCAGGATCGGCCACCATCTTCTCGAGCGCGTCGAGCGAGTTCTTGTCGTGCGCGGCGGTGAGATAAAGCTGCGCCGCGTCGCGCGGATGCGCCTTGATGAAAGCATTGGCCTCGTTGAAGGCGGCGACGATCGCCGCGCACATCTTCGGATTGGCGTCGTGGAATTTCTTGGTCGCCACCAGCGTGCCGTTGGTGTGCTTGCCGCCGACGACATCGTAGGACTTGAGCACCTGATGGATGCCAGGCGTCGCCAGCTCGTAGTAGTAGAACGGCGAGCTGGCGAAGTGCGAATTGATTTCCGATTTGCCCGACAGCAGCGCCGCTGCGGCATCGGCGTGCGAGCGCGTGATGGTGATCGAGTCGAGCTTGTCGTAGTGATCCTTGCCCCAAACCTTGGCGGCTTCCATTTCGAGCGCCAGCGCGTGGCCGGTAAGCTTCACCGCCGGCAACGCGATCTTGTCCTTGTCGGTGAAGTCCTTGATCGTTTTGACGTCCGGATTGCGCTTCACCAGCACGTAGT